>CAMVBO010000001.1 GCA_947165745.1 uncultured Clostridia bacterium
GCTCTTTCCCTCTCCGCGGCGAAATTTTGACGAAAGGGGTTTTACGCTTGGCGGAGTACGAGCTGCGGGTCATGCCAGTGGAGGCGGTGCGGCCTGCGGACTATAATCCGCGTGTTGCGCTGCGACCAGGCGACCCCGAATATGAAAAGCTGAAGGAGTCCATCGACGACCTCGGAGTGATCGATCCCCTGGTCTGGAACGAGAACACCGGACGGTTGGTGGGCGGACATCAGCGGCTGCAGGTCTGCATTGATCTGGGCTGGAGCACCGTGCCGGTGTTCGTGGTGCATCTTTCGGAAGAAAAGGAAATTCAGGCAAACCTGGCCCTGAATAAAATCACCGGAAGATTTGACGAGAGCAAGCTGCGGACGGTCCTTCAAGAGCTGAAGCCGGAAACGGTACGGCTGGCCGGTTTCGACCCGAAGGATCTGAGGGCGCTGTACGAGGACGGAAGCGCACCGCTGCAGGAGGACGACTTCGACGTGGGCGCGGCGCTTTCGGAGCACGCGCAGCCGAAGACGAAACCCGGCGACGTGATCATCCTGGGCGAGCATCGGTTGATGTGTGGGGACGCTACCAGCCGGAAGGATGCGGAGATTCTTTTCGACGGTTCCCGCGCTGATATGGTTTTCACCGATCCGCCGTATAACGTGGATTATCAGGGCAGCGACGGGAAGAAGATCATGAACGACCACATGGCCAGCGAGAAGTTCTACAGCTTCCTGCTGCAGGCGTTCACGGTTTCCTTTGAGAATCTGAAGCCCGGCGGCGGGATCTATATCTGTCATGCCGACAGCGAAGGACTGAACTTCCGGCGGGCTATGGCGGACGCCGGTTTCCTGATGAAGCAGTGTCTGATATGGGTGAAGAACTCACTGGTATTGGGCAGGCAGGACTACCAATGGCAGCACGAGCCGATCCTGTACGGGTGGAAGCCCGGAGCTGCACATTGCTGGTACGGTGGGCGGCGGCAGACCACGGCGGTCAGGCCGGGAGACGCGCTGACCGTCGAGAAGGAAAAGGACGGAACCTATACCCTGCAGTTCACTGCGGGGTTTTCCTGTATCCGGGTGAACGTGCCGGAGTACAAGGTCACGGGCCGGTCGGAGGACGGCAGTGTGTGGCTGTTTGATAAGCCGTCCAAAAACGGCGACCATCCTACCATGAAGCCGGTTCCCATTTGCGGGAAGGCGATCAGCAATTCCTCGGAGCGCGGCGAGATCGTGCTGGATCCGTTCATCGGTTCCGGGTCTACGCTGATCGCAGCCGAGCAGCTGGGCCGCCGGTGTTTCGGCATGGAGCTGGATCCGCGCTATTGCGATGTGATCATTGATCGCTATCGAAATTTTGCGGGGGGGGGGTGCGATACGTTGGGCGTGAAGACTGAACGTCAGTATAAGAACGAGATCGTCAGGCGTATGCAGGCCATCGGCACCTATAGGGATGAATTCCTCCCCACCATTGAAAGGTTGGCCATGCTGTACTGCCAGCGGGACAAGCTGGAGCTGCAGTATTCGGAATCCGGCGGGAACCCGGTCATCATGCACACCAATAAGGCCGGAGCTACCAACCCGACAAAGAACCCATTCCTGACAGCCCGCGACGAGGTGTACTCTCAGCTGCTTTCCCATGAGCGCGAGCTGGGCCTGACACCGAGTGCGCTGAAGAAAATGAACGAGCAGGCGCTGCGATCCCCGAACAAGGCGAGCGGTTTCGCGGCGGCGCTGACGCAGGCGCTGGATGGCGCGGGAGGTTAAAGGAAAATACCTATCCGAGGTGCTTGGATACGCGCATGGCGTGGTGGACGGATCCATCATCGCAGGGGAAGACCGCATCCTCGGATGCAAGCGCTTCCTGGAAATGCTGGAAGATGAGAAGTTCGACATCCGCACCAGGGACGCCGACTTCGTGATCGGGATCATCGAGAGTTCTTTTCGACACCGGCAGGGTGAGCGCCTGGACGGCACTCCGCTGCGGAACGCACCGTTCCTGCTGGAGCCGTGGCAGAAGTACTGTTGCTACGGGATGCTGTGTTTCTTCTATGCGGGAACGCAGGAACGCGTGGTTAAGGAAGCGTTCATCTTCATTCCGAGGAAGAACGGAAAGACGATCTTCGTTTCCGCGCTGGCCTGGGCGCTGGCGATCCTTCAGCGGCTTTCGGGATCTGTGGTGTATGTCGTGGGCGCTGCCCTGAAGCAGGCCATGGAGACCTTCGAGAACTGGGACTACAATCTGGAGCACGTGCAGTACCAGGACAAGAAGGCGGCGCTGGCCGATGGATGGGAAATCCACGACAACAACATCGAGCACCAGATCAGCCACCCGAACCTGGGCGGTGGATCCGTTTCCCTGAACGCGCTGGCCAGCAACCCGGACGGGCAGGACAGCTTTAACTGCAATATCGTTATCGCCGACGAGGTGCACGCCTACCGGAGCCCGAAGCAGTACAACATCCTGAAAGAGGCCACCAAGGCGTACACAAATAAGTTGGTGATCGCCATCACCACTGCGGGCGACGACGGCACTTCCTTCTGCGCTCAACGGCTCACCTACTGCAGGCGGGTGCTGCGCGGAAAATACCAGAACGAGAACCTGTTCACGTTCATCTGCTGCGCGGACGAGGACGAGAAGGGCGGTGTGGATATCCTGGACCCGATCCAGCACCAGAAGGCCAACCCTTCCTATGGCGTGACGATCCGGCCTGCGGACATCATGAACGACGCCCAGCAGGCCGCCGACGATCCGCAGCAGAAGAAGGACTTCCTTGCAAAGTCCTTAAACATTTTCACAGCCCAGACCCGGGCCTACTTCCAGGTGGCCACCTTCCGGTGGAGCAATGCCAAGGCTGAGGAGTTGTTGGGCATCGATCCTCTTTGGAGTCTGGATGAGAAGATCGCGCACGTGCTGACGCTTCCGGTAAAATGGTACGGCGGCGCTGACCTGTCCAAGCTGCACGACCTGACGGCGGCGGTGCTGCACGGAACCTATAAGGACGTGGACATCTGCCTGCCGCACGCCTGGTTTCCCATCGTGGCCGCGCACATCAAAGCCGATCAGGACAATATCCCGCTTTTCGGCTGGATGCAGGACGGATGGCTGGACATGTGCAACGCGCCGACGAACAATCACGCCGACGTGGTGAGGTGGTTTGTGGAAAGACGGAAGCAGGGATTCAAAATCCGGCAGGTCGGGCACGACCGGAAATTCTGCAGGGAATACTTCATCGGCATGAAGGCGGCAGGATTCACCGTGGTGGATCAGCCGCAGTACCACTACAAAAAGTCCGAGGGCTTTCGGAGGATCGAGCAGAAGGCCCTGAACGGACTTTTCTATTATTTTGGTTCCGAGGCTTATGAGTACTGCGTTCAAAACGTGCACGCCATCGAAAAGACGGACGACATGATCCAGTACGAGAAGATCGAGGAGAACAGGCGCATCGACATCTTTGATGCGGACGTTTTCGCTACCGTGCGCATGCTGGAGGATCTGGAGAGATCGCAGCGTGCGAGTGACTGGCTGTGAGGTGATAAGTATGGGAAAGAGCAAAAAGCGCACCCGATACGGGAGAGATGCTCCCGAAAAACGGACGGCGGCAGGTTGCAGCGCCATCGCGCTGACCAACCCGGACTCCTGGAAGATCCTTTGCGGCGAGGGGTATAAGCCGATCATGCAGTGCCCGGAGGTGCAGATCTGCATCAACGTGTACGCCGACCTGATTTCCAGCATGACGCTGCGGCTCATGCGGAACACCGAGAAGGGCGACTTGCGCGTGAAGAACGAGCTTTCGCGGCTGCTGGATATCGAGCCGAACCGCTACATGACGCACATGACGTTCTTCCAGACGCTGGTGCGGGCGCTGATGGAGAACGGAAACCAGGTCACCTATCCGGTTTTTCGGGACGGGTACCTGAAGGAGATGATCCCGCTGCGGCCTACCGAGACATCGATCATCGCCCGCGGGCTTGATGATTATGAGGTCTGGTACCGTGGCAGGCGGTTCAGCCCGGAGGAAGTTCTGCACTTCATCCTGAACCCCGATCCAAACCAGCCATGGCACGGCCTGGGCTACCTGGTCAGTCTGCGGGATGTGGTTAAATCCCTGCGGCTGGCCAACGCGACCAGACAGGCCCTGCAGGAAAGCCCCGCACCGAGCATCATCGTGAAGGTGGACGGCCTGACCGAGGAATTCAAAAGCCCCGAAGGCCGGGCAAAGCTGGGCCAGCAGTTCCTGGACGCCAGCGAGATGGGCCGACCGTGGTTCATCCCGGCTGAGGCTTTCGATGTACTACAGGTGAAACCGCTGACCATGAACGATCTTGCGGTGAAGGCTTCCCTCGAGCTGGACAAGCGAGCCATTGCGGCCATTTTCGGAATCCCGCCCTTCCTGGTAGGCATCGGTGATTTCAAGCTGGACGAGTACCAGCATTTCGTGACCACCCGCCTGATGGCGGTGGCGCGGATCATTGAGCAGACCATGACGCGGGGCATCCTGTGGTCGCCGGATCTGTATCTGAGCTTCAACCCGCGCAGCCTGTACAACTACTCGCTGACCGATCTTGTGAATGTTGGCACGCAGATGATTGACCACATGGCCATGCGGAGAAACGAACTCAGGGATTGGCTTGGCCTGCCGCCGGACGAGGAGATGGACGAGTTGCTGGCGCTGGAGAACTACATCCCGGCTGACCGGCTGGGCGACCAGAAAAAACTGGAGGAGGGAGGTGAGAGCAATGAAGAAGAGGACGCAGAGACAGACCAGAACGCTTAGTGCGAAGTTCCAGACCCGCGAAGAAGGCGGCGAGAAGCGCCTGGAGGGGTACTTCTCCGTATTCGGTGGGGTGTATGAGCTGTGGCCGGGCGCGACGGAGTCCATCGACCCACACGCATTCGACGACGCGCTCACCGACGACATCCGGGTGCTGATCGACCATGAAACGCGGCTTGTGCTGGGCCGCACGACAGCAGGCACCGCGGAGTTACGGGTGGATGACACCGGGCTGTGGGGCAGCGTGCTGATCAACGAGGGCGACCAGGACGCACTGAACCTGTACGCCCGCGTCCAAAGGGGCGACGTTTCGCAGGCTTCTTTCGGATTTGACATCCTGGAAGAATCCACCGACGAGGAGCGTACCGAGGACGGAAAGTACACGGTTCACTGGACAATCAAGAAGGTCAAGCTGTACGAGGTCAGCGTGGTGACGTTCCCGGCATACCGGGATACGGAGATTGCGGCCCGGAAGGCGGACTTCGACGAGATCCAGAAACGCAGGATCGCCCTGTATAAAAATACGCTGCTGGAACGGCTGCGGTCGGCCAGCAGGAAGAACGAGGAGGAATGAGCCCATGTTGAGACAGCTTTTGCTGACTCGGAAGATCGCCGCGAAGCGGGCCGAGCTGGATAAGCTGAAGGCCGAGCGGGCCGAGCTGGACGAAAAGCGCACCGCGCTGAAAACAAGGGAGGCCGAGCTGGAGGCGGCGGTCAACGAAATGACCGAGGAAACGCCCGAAGAAGACCGCGCTGCGATGGATGCCGAAGTGCAGGAATTCGAGGGCCAGGTGGCCGAGGCAGATGCCGCGGAAGCCGCCAACGACGCAGCCCAGGTCAATCTGCAGAACGAGATCGACGGCCTACAGAGGGAACTGGACGAACTGAACGCGAAGGCGACCACGCCTGCTGCGGCTCCTGCGGAAGTCGCACCGACTGAAGCGCCCGAGGAAACCGACGCGGGAAATACCCGCAGCGAAAGGAAGGGAAGAACCATGATCCGTAAACTGTTCAAGACCGCCCAGGAACGGGCGGCGTTCCTCGCCCGCGAGGATGTGAAGAACTACCTGACTGAGGTCCGGTCCGCGATCCGTGAAAAGCGGGCTATCACCGGTGCCGGGCTGACCATCCCGGACGTTATACTGGAGCTGATCCGGCATGAAATCGCCGAATCCAGCAAGTTGCTGCCGTTCGTGCGTGTGCGCAGCGTCGGCGGCAAGTCCCGGCAGAACATCGCGGGCGCAATCCCCGAGGGTGTTTGGACGGAAATGTGCGCCAGCATCAATGAGCTGACCCTGGCCTTCCATCAGGTCGAGGTGGACGGCTACAAGGTTGGCGGATATATCGCCATCTGCAACGCCATTCTGGAGGATTCCGACTATGATCTGGCGGCTGAGAGCGTGAGCGCCATCGGCGGCGCGATTGCTAAGGCGCTGGATAAGGCGATCCTTTTCGGAACCGGCACCAAGATGCCCATCGGCATCGCGACCCGTCTGGCCCAGACCAGCCAGCCTGCCAGCTGGGGTGCGAACGCTCCCGCCTGGACGGATCTGCACACCAGCAACATCAAGAAGCTGAACATTGCCAGCTCTACCGGCGCTGAGTTCTTTGCCACCCTGATCGAGAATCTGGGTATTGCAAAGGACTGGTATAAAGCTGGCGGCCTGTTCTGGGTCATGAACCGGAAGACCCATATCAAGCTGATGTGCAAGGCGCTGGCCTTCAACAGCGCGGCGGCGCTGGTAGCCAACACTGAGTTCATGCCCGTGCTGGGCGGCACTGTGATTGAGTTCGAGGACGACCAGATCGCCGACAACGAGATCATTGGCGGTTTCGGCGGGAACTACCTACTGGCCGAGCGCGCCGGAGTCGAGTTCGCTTCCAGCGATATCCCGCTGTTCCTGCAGGATCAGACCGTCTTTAAGGGGACGGCCCGCTACGACGGACAGCCTGTCGCCGGTGAGGCGTTCGTGATGGTGAACTTCGCCAACACTGACCCGACCACCAGCAAGGACTTCCCGGAGGATGAAGCCAACTCCGTGCAGGAGATTCGGCTGAACACCCATACCGGCGCGATCACCGGTACCGGCACGCTGCAGCTGAAAGCGATCACGAAGCCTGGCAAGGGCACCGTGACCTGGGCTTCCAGCGCGACCGGCAAAGCCACCGTCAGCAGCACCGGCCTTGTGACCGGCGTGACCGCTGGCACCACTGTGATCACGGCGACCTGCAATGGCCTGACCGACAGCTGCACCGTGACGGTTTCCTGATCGGAAGCAGATTGACTGACGTAGAGAGGAGAACAGCGTAAATGCGGACGATGATTGCTGTGCCGTGCATGGACATGGTGCATACATGCTTCTTTGCCTCGATGCTTTCCCTTCGGAAACCAGAAGGCACGGAGGTCGCGGTCGCCAGCTGTTCCCTCATCTACGAGGCAAGGCATACGCTTGCGTGCAAGGCTATGAACGACGGATTCGACCGAGTGCTGTGGCTAGACTCGGACATGAACTTCCAGCCTGATCTGATGGAGCGTCTTTCTGCGGACCTGGATCAGGGAATGGATTTTGTGTGCGGCCTGTACTTCACCCGGAAGAACCCCGTGAGGCCGTGCGTGTATGAAATCTGCCACCCGACGGAAGGCATGAACGGAGAAACGCTGCCGACGGCGGAGAGCTTTCGGGAAATCCCAGACGGCCTGTTCGAGATTGAAGGGTGCGGTTTCGGCGCTGCGATGATGACAGTTGATCTGATCCGCAGCTGCGGACCGCTTCCCTTCTTCCCGACGGACGGCTACGGGGAAGACCTGACCTTCTGCAGAAAGGCGCTGGCCGCCGGGCACCGGCTGTACTGCGATGGCAGGATCAAGGTGGATCACATTGGTACATCCGTGATCAATGAATCCACCTGGATGGACGCGAGGAGGCGTGAAGCAAATGGCAGTAAATGAGACTACCGCGCTTTCCCTTGTGAAGGCAAGGCTGAACCGGCTGCAGAGCGACACGTCCCTGGACGAGTACCTGCAGGCGCGTGTGACCGCTGCCGAGCAGGAGCTGCAGAACATCGGCATCGACCTGAACGACTCCGCCGAAGACCTGATGCTGGTTGTGGACTTCACGGTGTGGAAGTACCAGAACCGCGATAACCCCGGCGCGATGCCGGATTGGCTGCGGCTGACCAGACGGGAGCGGTGGCTGAGAACGGAGGCGGCGACCGATGATTCTTGACAGCGGGATCTGCTCCATCTTTCGGAAGCAGGATATTGCCCTGAGTGGGGAAATGCCGCGGTCGGGCTACAGCCTGATCGGCCAGAGCTGGTACGGCGAGCTGTCTTTCGAGACAAGCCCGGCCAGACCGACGGAAGGACGGCAGGAGCTGAAGACCGACGCCCGCGTGCGGATCCTCCAAAACCGGGCGATCAGGCAGGACGATGTGGTGGTGCTGCAGGATCTTGCGGTGTTTGAAGATCGCGCACAGGACGAGCCGGTGTACAAGATCACCCGCGCATGGCACGGGCCTGACGAGACCGGCGCGACTCTGATCAGCGATCTTTCGCTGGAGGTGTTCAGGCCATGACGCTGAGTGATATTCGGACGCTGCTTGTCAGCGTGGACCCGGGCATCCGGCACTACTTCTCCACGGAAACCGACCGTGACTACTCCTTTTGGGAAGAAGGCAGGCGGCTCCAGTTCATGGCTGAAGACCGGCACGACGAAGCGTGGCGCTTCTACGTGCACCGCTTTACCCGGGATGAGTTCGACCCTGTAGCGAGGCGGTTCTTTGAAACGCTGGACGCCGATCCGCGCACGACGGTGATCCATACGGTCGACTTTGAAGGGGATACCGGCTATATCCACCACATCTATGAATGCGAGGGTTACTGATGGCGCGGTTTGATACATCCGGGCTGGATGAAACCATCCGGGAGATGCAGCGCATGGGCCAGGACAGCGGAGAAGTAGCTAAGGCCATGGTGAACGCTGCGGTGATCGAGATCCGCGATGCCTGGAAGGAAAGCGCGGAAGATCACGGCCTGCGGGACACCGGCGCGATGATCGAATCCATCGGATTCCCCGCACCGGTCCAGGACGCGGGCGGCATCCTTTACCGGGACGTCTACCCACAGGGCGTGGACGGGAAAGGAACGCGAAACGCCGAGAAGGCGTTTGTGCTGCATTACGGCACCAGCAGAGTCAAACCCACGTATTGGGTGGACGATGCGGACGCAGCCGCAGGCCCGAAGGTGCAGGAGCGCCTGGAGGACATCTGGGGCGAGTTTCTTGAAACGGGCAAGGTGCCCGACATCATCGATACCGGCGGCGGTTCTTCCGGCAGCGGTATTACGAACATCAGAAGATAAGGAGTTGAGATTATGGCTTTCATTGGAATGCGGCACGTTGTGGCGGCTCCCGTTTCGGCGCATACGCCCGGTTCGGAACCAACCTACGACACCGGCTTTGATGTGGGCATGGCCATCACCGGTAACCTGACGATTAACCGGAACAGCAACCCGCTGTACGCGGACGACGTCATCGCGGAAGACGACAACGGCATCACCGGCATGGAGCTGGAGCTGGGTGTTGACGATCTGACCGACGAGGTCGAGGCGAACATGGGTATTGCTGAAAAGGTCACCACCGGCAGCGGAACGAGCGAGGTTACGACCTACTACGACACGGACAAGCCGAGCAAGGATCTGGGCATCGGTTACCTCCGCGTTCGGAGGAAGAGCGGCGTGACTTCCTTCCAGGGGATCTGGATTTTCAAATCCAAGTTCTCCAAGAATTCCGAGAACGCCCAGACCAAAGGCGAGACCATTGAGTGGCAGACGCCCACTGTCAATGGCCGTTGCTCCGGCCTGAGTGTGGACGGCACCGGCGTGCTGAAGTTCCGCAAGCGCAGGACTTTCACGACCGAGGCCGACTGTATCGCCTGGCTGGACGGCCTGGCCGGAATCAGCCGCCTCTAATCCAAACGATCACCCCGCGCAGAGTAATTCTGCGCGGGCGTTTTTCCCATTATAAGGAGGCAACCAATGAAACGGATCAAGCTGAGGATCGGAGGACGGACGTTCGCGCTGGCCTACACCCTGGACGCGATGTGTGAGCTGTGCGACGTGATCCCGGACTTCGACATGGACAAGTTTTCGGAGTACACGAAAAAGCCGCAGCAGATGCTGGATCTGCTGGTAGCCCTGGTCAGGCAGGGAGAATTCCTGGAAGGCCGGACGCTGGACGTTGACAAGAAGTGGTTTGGCAGCCATATCTCCCCCGCCCCGGCCAGCGTTGCCAAGGTGCAGATGGCAATCTTCACCGCCCTGGCCGACGGCATGACCATGGAAACCGACACCGGAGAAGACGGCGAGGTGGACGTGGTGCTTGAGGAAATCAAAAAAAAAGACATGAGGGACGGCTCACCTGGCGGCGAGTCCTCCACTACGGTCTGACGGCGGGTCTGCTTTTCGGGGAGATGGGCCGAATGCCGCCGGGCCTGATCTGCGATCTGTACGTCATGCGGTTGCGCTATGACGACGAAGAGCACGGGATCAGGCGTAAAAAAGAAGTAATTTATGACTGAGGAGATGAGCGCATGCCAACCCGGGAAATGAAGACGCGGTTCAAGCTGGAAGGCGAGCAGGCTTTTAAGCGGGCCATGTCCGACGCGGCAGCCGCCGTGCGGGTGCTGAATTCCGAGCAGAAGCTGGCCGCGGCTGAATTCGAGGCTTCCGGCGATGCGCAGCAGTATGCCGCCGAGCAGGCGCGGATCCTGAAGCAGAAGATCGAGGAACAGAAGAAGGCCGTGCAGGCTGCCGAGGACGCCATCGCGGCGCTGACGAAGAACGGCGTGGAGCCGAACTCGAAGCAGATGCAGCAGTGGAAGACGAAGCTGAACGATGCAAAGTCCTCCCTGAAGAAGATGGAGTCCCAGCTGGACAAGGCCGAGACCGAGATCAAGGATCAGAACAGTGCTCTTGGAAAAGCCAAGACTGCGATGGGAAACGCCGAGAAGAAGGTCAAGTCTTTAACTGACGAGGAGAAGCTTGCGGCGGAGCAGTTCAAGGCCACCGGCGACAAGGAGCAGTATCTCGCCGACAAGACGCGCATTCTGAAAGAAAAAATCCAGGCGCAGAAGACCGCGGTTAAGGCTGCGGAGACTGCCATCAAGAGCCTGACCGACAACGGCATCGATCCCAACAGCGAAGAGGTGCAAGCATGGAAGACGAAGCTCGTGCAGAGCAAGACAACCCTGTTGCAGCTGCAGAACCGTTTGGATCATGTCGGCGACGAGGTGGATGAGGAAACCAAGGCTTTCCAGGGTGCTTCCGGCGAGGCGGATTCCCTGAAGGAGTCCATCGACAAGGTGGGCGAGAAGGTCGACTTCCAGAACGTGATCACCGGCATCGACAACATCACGGGCCATATCGAGGCGGTGGTGAAGGCAGCGGCGAAAGCAGCCAAGGCTGTTTGGGAGATGGGCGTGGATGCCGGGCAGTGGGCGGACGATCTGGCCACCGCAGCCAACGAGGCGGGTGTGGATGTTGAAACCTACCAGAGCTGGCAGTACGCTTCCCGCTTTATTGACACCAATGTCAGCGACATCGTGAAAAGCTGGCAGGACATCCAGAAGCAGATGAAGGAGGGCAATACCGACTATCTGGCCACGCTGGCCAGCATGGGCATTGCCAGCCGGACGACCTCGAACGAGGTCAGGAAGTCCGAGGATATTTTTTGGGACGCCATCGACTATCTGCACGGGATCAGCGACGAGGCGCTGCGGGCCGAGAAGGCCACCCTGCTTTTCGGGAACGACTGGCGAAAGCTGAACCCGTTGATCAACGCCGGGAGCAGGGCGTATAAGGACATGGCCGACGAGGGCCGGGCCGTGGCGGTTGTCAGCGAGAGCAATGTGAACGCCCTGGGCGAAGTGGACGACGCGATGCAGGACTTCAACGCCCGGTTTGATAAGCTGAAGTACGACGCGCTGGCCGCGCTTGCTCCGACGTTTAAGGAGATCGCCGAGGCTATGGGCACGGCGGTTACGAGTCTGAACGAGTTCATTGCCAGCGAGGAAGGCCAGGCGGCGCTGGCCGGTCTGAACGAGGCGCTTTCCGGGCTGATCAAGAGCTTCCTGGGCGAGGACGGAGGCAAGGGCACATTTGAGGCCATCGTCACCGGAGCCAAGGATGCGGTGAAGAAGCTGACCGACGCGCTGGACTGGATCAGCAAAAACGGCGAAACCGTGAAGGACATCATCATTGGTCTGGGCGCGGCGTGGGCCGGGCTGAAGGTTACCAAGGAAGTATTGGTATTCATGCAGCTGCTGAAGAGCACCCCGCTGGCCAACCTGAAGAGCTTTTTTGGAGGTGGGAACGGCGGCGGGACGCCCACGACATCCACCACACCCACCGGAGGAACGCCCACCGGAGGAACACCGACGGGCGGTACCGGAGGAGCTGCTGCTGCAGGCGGAGCCGCTAAGACCGTAGGCATGAGCGCGGCGGGAGACATTGCGCTCGGACTCACAACCGAGGCGGCTGTTGTCGCCGTGGCAGTCGCGCCTGCCGTGATCGCGCAGAAGGAATACGAGCAGAAGGCAATCGCGGAAAGCGAAGCCGCCGAGGCTGCCGCCAGCGCGGCAGAGGCCGCCGGAGCGCAGCAGGAGACCGTGGATCTGCTTCGGGAGCTGAATGCGGCGGTTGGCCCGAAGAGCGACGGCCAGGGCGGCTATCAGAGAAATTGGCTCGGATTCCTGGACATGAATCCCACCGACCAGCGGGATTATATCCTGCAGGGGCTGGGCGACCTGAAGAACCGCGGCGGCCTGTACGCCGACATTCAGAAGTACGGCGACCCGGAGAACGACAACGTGGCCGGATGGCGGCCATGGAGCGCCCTGATGCGCTATTGGGGCGAGTACGTGGATCCTGATACCGGGGAGCGCGGACAGCCGCTGGAGCAGAATGAAATCACAGAACTGCTGGAGTACCTTCGCGGCATTGAACAGCGAAAGGCCGAGGATCTGGCCAACCGGCAGGCAGAGAAGAGCACCGAAGAAGTGCAGGCGGAGATTTCGGAGTCCGAGGCCGCTGTGGACGCGATGCTGGAAAACCTGGACCGGGCTGGCGAGGACGCGGTCGAGGATGGCAAAAATGTAGCCGAGGGACTGGGCCAGGGCATTGAGGAAAACGAGGCGGCGGCCACCGACGCGGCGGCAGCAATGGCAGACGACACAACGGCGGCTGCCGAGAAAGCGCTCGGTGTCGAAAGTCCATCCAAGGTTTTCAACGCTATTGGCGAGAACGTAGCCGTAGGTCTGGCCAACGGCATCTATAAGCGCGGTAACGACGCCATCAACGCGGCGCTGTGGCTTGCGCGGAGCGTGGAGAACATTGTCCGCGGCGCTCTGCAGATCCATTCTCCGAGCCGGGTGTTTGAGCACCTGGGCGAGTTTACCGGGGAAGGTTTCGCCGAGGGCCTGGAAGGCAGCGCGGAACGCGTGAGCCGGGCCGTGGGCGCTATGATCGGGGCCACACGCAGGCAGCCGGTGATGAGTTTCGGAGGCGTCGCCGTCAGCGGCGGCGGATCCGGCCTGCCTGGGCGCGTTTCTGGAATGGAGACTGACGCTTCCGGCATGGTCCACGTCACGCTGGTGCTGGACGAGGAAGTGCTTGGAGACGTTATGGCTCCCATTGTGAACGATAAGATCGGCGCGAAAATCAACGCAACGAGGAGGTGATCCGGCGTGCCCAGACACGTCGATGCATGGATGGACGGCGTTGCTCTGTCCACTGTCGGCCCCATCCTGATCAGGCAGGTGCACGAGGACCCGCCTGTGCTTGAAATTCAGAATGGCGATCGCCCGGGAGGATACGGGCAGCGCGTTCTGTCCAAAAAACGGCAGAGTCTGAAATTGGCTATTGAGTGCCAGATCAGAGAACTTTTTGACCTGGCGGCCCGCAGCAGGGCTGTTGAGGAGCTTGCGAGATGGACTCAGGGGAGCGTTCTGGAGCTTTCCAATCACCCGGACAGGCGGCTGCTTTGCTATTGCAGCGGGGAACCGGCCCTTGGGGAAGTCCGGGATTACACAGCAAGCGTGCGGCTTGAGTTCACGGCTGACGCGGTGCCGTTCTGGGAGGATAAGCTGCAGACGGCGCTCGCGATGAGCGGGTCCACTGGAACCGGCACGCTGCTGGTTCCCGGCACGGCAGAGACGCCGGTCTGTATCAGCGTGAAGCCAACCGGCGCGGCGCTGACCAGCTTTTCTGTCACGGTGGGCGGGCAGACGATCTCGCTTTCTTCTCTGAGTGTGGCCAAAAATAGCATGATGTACTTTGAGCGGGATCTTCGCGACGATCTGGCCATCCGCAGCGGGACGAGCAGCCTGCTGTCTAAGCGCAGCGCGGCCAGCGCGGACGACTTGTTTGTGAAGCCCGGCGGCGCATCGGTGAGCTTCACAGCTAATACGGCCTGTGACGTGACATTCTCTGTCAGAGGGAGGTGGGCGTGATGGCGGTTCGGCTTCCAGGACTGCTGGATGCTTCTCTTTCGGAAACGGCCCGACTGAAACCTACAGCGTCAAGCCTGACATTGAAAATGAAAGGAGCCAGCGAGGCTACCCTGACGCTGACTGAGGATGCTCCTGCCGTGGCGATCCACGACTGGATCAGCCTGTATACTCAGCGCGGTTTTGCTGGCATTTTCCGTGTCAGCAACGCGGCACAGAATTACAAGAAGCAGGTCGACCTTACGCTGCTGCACGGCATCGACATCCTGTCCGATTCCGTTTGGGCTGCCCAGACGGACTTTTCCGGCACCAAGGCCGAATTCATTACGGCGCTGCTGAACCAGCAGACACGCTTAATCAATGGCGTGAAGCCGTGGGTGCTTGGCACGTGCGCGGACACGAGCACCTACAAAAAGTCAATCAATTACGACCGGTTGTCTACTTTGCTGGAGGAACTGGACGAGGACGGCAGCCCGTACTACTTCACCTATGACCAGAGCTCTTTCCCGTGGACGGTCAGCTACGTGGCCAAGCCAAGCGGAGCCAGTTCGGAGTTCCGGCTTTCCAGGAACGTGCAGACAGCAACGGTCACCTATAACGACGCGGATCTCTGCACGCGGCTGATCGTGAGCGTAAATCACAAAACGGAGGATTCCGACACGGGAACCACCTCCACCGACAGCGCTATCCGCACATACAATAATACGGAGGCGCAGGCGCTGTGGGGCATCGTGGTGAAAACCGCGGACATCGATACCGGTGACGACGTGGCCAGCCAGGAATTCGCCGAGGCCGATGCCTGGGCGCAGAAGTTCCTGAACCAGCGGGCCGCGCCTACAGTGCAAATCCAGATCGACGGCGAAGAGCTGTACTACATGACCGGCGACACGTGGGACGAGTTCTCTATAGGGAAGATGTGCCAGGTGGCGCTGCCTGCCTACGGCCACAGCTTCCTGGAGCGCGTGGTTTCCGTCACCTATCCAGAGCTGCTGAAGAATCCAAGCAGAGTGACTGTTTCGCTGGCGAACACGCTACCGAGGTTTTCGGAGAACATCGCCAGCGCCCAGAAGGCTGCCGCTTCCGCAGGAGCCAGTGCGAGAGGCGCTGCCCGCGGAGCCGCCAGCGCCAAGGAACTGACCACCTGGAGCCAGCACGTGAAGTACTATGGCGAGGCGCTGGATGGCACCGGCGTGCTGACGCTGTATGAGAGCGGCATCGACATGGATGCTGCGGGCGGCGTGAAGATCTTCAGCCTTGTGGAAGGCGTGCAGTCGCTCTACGCGGATTTCGTGGTGAACGCCAACGGGATCACATCCCTTGTGCAGAAGACCGGCGTGAACTCTTTGGGGCAGAATGAGACCCTGTATTCGAAGGTGACGCAAAACGCCGAAAGCATTACCTCGCTTGTGAACAAGACTGGCGTGAATTCTCTGGGCCAGAACGAGACGCTGTACTCCAAAGTAACCCAGAACGCGGAGAGCATCACATCGGTGGTGCAGAAGACCGGCGTGAACTCTTTGGGGCAGAATGAGACCCTGCATTCGAAGATCAGCCAGGAATCCGGGAGGATCGATCTGGTAGTCAGCGGCAGCGGCCAGCAGGCCAGCATCCGCATCGACTCCATTGTGGATGGGATCAACGACAGCGGCAGTTCTGTTACCATCAATGCCGACAAGATCTATTTGAACGGACAGGCCATCGCCAACTCCATCAGTGCGGTCAGCGGCGAAATTAACGACCTGAAGACCGGCGTAACAAAGGCGACCCTGATCAACGCGGATAGCGTTGTGGCGGATAACCTGGCAGGCGGCACAGTCAGCGGATCATCTGTCAGCATCGGCAGCGGCACCAGCGGCGGCAGTGGCACGCTATACTACCGCGGGAGCCAATATTACCGGCAGGGCATCGTGATGGGCAGCGGCAGCAGCTACTTTGCCGAGGGGCATTTTCTTGGAGACAGTTCGACATCGCTGAACCTGAACCACTACCACAAGATTGAGGCCACTGAGGGCACCGGCGCGGACGCGGGAAAGATCATTATTACGCTGACCGATCCGGTTTCCACCGGCGATACGTCAAACCATACGACAAATTTTAACATAGCCGCCACGACTGCGTATCAGAACGGTGTCCTGGCGGCGAGGAACGCGGTCAAAGTAAATCCGTTCACAGCTAACGCGGTGACTGGCGCGACCCCAGATCACCGGACGTTTACGTACACCACCGACGCCCCGACGCCCGCATCGGGAACAAGCCAGGCGGACACCTGGTATCTGGCGGGCGGCACCAGCTGGAGCAATAACAAGACCAGCGTGGGGCTGCATTACGGCTCCGCTGGCGGCACGACCTATGCGCTTTTGGAAGTGGATGGACCGGTCCCGAGCGACTGGCAGCTAAACTACCAGGGCAACACCAACTATACATATAAGCTGAAGGCGAAGGTTGGCGGTACCTGGTATGAAAGCGGAGAACTATACGCGGCGAACGCCTATGATAATGGGTGGGTCGGCGCGTATGACACGGTGGGTATTAGCCCATCCTCCAACCAGACCATTGCTCCGGGCGGATCCGTCACGGTGTACGCCCAGGCGAAGGCTACCAGCGGAGCGCCGAGCAAGAGCAACGTGGCCAGCGTCACCGTCAGTGCGGACGCCATTTCGGTGACCGACTGGCAGCTGAACTACGACAGCGCTAACTATAACTATAAGCTGAAGGCCAAGGTCAACGGCACGTGGTATGAAAGCGGCGTAAAGACGGCCCCGAACGCATACGATAACGGATGGACGGGAGCCTACGGTACCGTTGGGATCAGCCCCAGCACGGCGCAGACGCTTTCCGCTGGCGGCAGCGTGACCATCTACGCCCAGGCCAAGGCGACGAGCGGCGCTCAAAGCAAGACGAACGTGGCCAGTGTGACGGTTACGGCTGACGCCGATCCGCATACGGTCCAGGCTAACCGGACGGTAACCTATACGACCAACGGTGAGAAAACGCTGAACCCTTCCGACGGCTATAACTGCATGACCAAGGCAACGATTACGGTGAACGTGCCGACAGAAACGCACACCGTGCAATCTAACCGTACCGTGACGTATAGCTCGAATGGTTCCAAAACGCTAAACCCTTCAAGTGGGTACAACGTCATGGAAAAAGCGACAATCACCGTCAGCGTGCCGGATCCCGATATTACCTACCCAAGCGCTGCGACCAGCAGTTCGAGCTCCGGATCGTATGACAAGAACTACTCCGTGAGCACCGGGTATAAGTACCATCGCTTCAAAGTAACAGCGGGAAGCAAAAGCAAAACTTTCCAGATCACGCTGTTGGCATCGTGATCTGGATTGAAATAAAAAGGAGGCATCACCATGCAAATGAACAAGTACCAGCTGATCCAGGGGATGATCAACGATCTGGGCGACGAGAACCGTGGCGTGCAGGTGCGCGGCTTTCGGAACCTCAAAATCATCAGCACGACCGTCGAGGCGCTGGCCGCCTTGAAGGAAGGGCTGGCGAGGGACGAGGAGGCCATCAACGCCGTGATCGCCGACAAGAACGCGCAGATTGAAAAACTGAAGCGACAGGTGGAGGCGCTGGGCGGCAAGGTTGAGGAGCCCAAGGAAGAACCGGAGCCGGAGATCACCATAGAGCCGGTGGAGGAGGGCGCTGAACATGCGGATTGAAACATCCAAGGGCGGGGTGTTCGAGGCGGATCTGATTATCCCGATCCAGAGCGACCGGTCGCTGATGGTCCGGCTGCAGGATTCCCAGAGGCGTGCACTTTCGGGGATTGCTGCGGATTTTGAAGGGCTGACCAGCGTGACGTGCGAGGATGGCCGGACGTACACCGAGTACACCGACCTGCGGATCGTTTCCCGCCTGAGCGAAGAAACCGTGCAGCTGCGGCTGTATAAGGAGGGATTGACCAATGGTTCCTAATGTCATCGAGAGGATCTGGACACAAGGCGCAAGCACGGAGGTGGAGAATCTCCGCGGGACGGCGTTCACGGAGGAAGCCGGGGCGCATACTTTCCGAATTTCCGGGAAGGATGCCGCCGGAGAGGCAGTGGCGCTTTCCGGATCCGTGCTGGCCAAGATTCTGAGGGCCGACAACGTCACGGTAGACGTGAGCGGCTCTGTTTCTGACGGCGTGGCCAGCGTGACACTGGTAGGCGATTGCTATAACGTGCCTGGAAGATTCAGCATCGTGGTGTATCTGAGCGACGGCACGAGCACCGTAGCCATCTACGCGGCGGTTGGGAATATCTACCGGGCGACTTCCGGCACCGAACTGGACAGCGGCACCACCGTGCCGAGCCTGCAGCAGCTGGAGGCAGCATATGATAATGCTGTTTCTGGAGCGGCTGCGGCCAACGCAGCGGCTGCGGCTGCTGGCAATGTGAACATTGCCATGTCCAAAAGCGGAAAGGTGATCACGCTGGTAACGACCAACAGCAGCGGGACGAGCACCAGCGTCACCCTGCAGGAACCGCAGACCACCGTGAGCAAGAGTGGCGAAACCGTCACCGTCACCGTGGTGGACGCGGACGGCACCACCACAGCCCAGATCACAGACCCGGAGATCCGCGTGCGGCTGCTGGCCGACAACGTTCCGAATACCACCCAGGAGTACACCTTCGGCGCAGACGGTGTGATCTCTAAGGTGGAGCATAAGAACGGCGCGACGGTGGAGCGCAGCGACGTGTTCACCTTCACCGATTCAACGGCCACGGAGGTGCGGACGCTGAAGACCGGCGAATCGCTCACCATCGCCACAAACCTGGAAACCCTGCAGACCACCGTCACCTATGTGGCGGCGTAAATAGAAGGAGGTAGAAGAAATGCCTGTATCCATTTGGGAAGGAAAGAAGGCCGAGCGCGTGGCCGCGGCGCTGGAGATGCTGGCGCTGAACAGCGCGGGCCAGGTGTCCGATCTGACCTATCAGGGCGTGAGGAACATCGTCCGCGGCGGGCTGGCCCCGAAGGCGTTTGACATCGGGATGCAGTTCGCGCCGGAACACGAGAACAGCATGACCGCCGGGATCGGTGCGAGCACCGGCATCACGGCTGCCGCCGTTAACGAAGCGACGTTCCTGGCCGCCGAGGGCGTGATCGGCACCGGGATCCATGTGTTCACGTTCTCCGACGGCGTGTGGCACTACGAAGGGCAGCCGGTGATGCTGGCCACCTACGGTATCACCGTCACCGGAACGCCCGCCAACGGCGACGAGGTGATCATCACCGAGGCGTACAACCAGATCGACATGGACGTGGTTTCGTTCGAGGACGCGGAGAACGCGAACAGCGAAACCGTCCCGGCGATGTGGCTGGAGAGCCACTGGGCGCTGACCGGCATCCAGTTCGATGCTTCCGAGGCGATCTGGGCGTGCGCGGAAGCACTGCCCGCGGGCACGTATTATTTCAAGATCGGGAACAACTGGGGCACGCATTGTGTGAAGGATAAGATATATCAGTTCACGCTGGAGAACGACGTTCCTGTCGGCGGCCAGATCGTGATCGGCAACGGCACGAATTTCTACACGTGGGGCGCTCCCGACGTGGCTCCGTCCAACTGGAAGGTGTACACCTTCAGTGGCCCGAAGAGCGTCACACCCATCGACGGCCCGGTCGCCCTGATTGACGTCACCGGCGAAACCCCGAGCGGCACAGATCTCGGAACGCTTTCCAGCGCTACGGTATACGCCACGGCGGGCGGTGCGCTGAACAACCTGCAGCGGTGTGCGTATGGCTATAACCGCTGGAGCCAGAGCGCCATGCGGCAGTGGCTGAACAGCGACAAGCCCATCGGCGAGTGGTGGGAGCCGCAGAATCCCTTTGACCGTCCTCCGCAGCAGCTGGCCACCGTGCGCGGCTTCCTGGCCGGGCTGGACGCTGACTTCCTGGCCATTGTGCAGCCGGTGAAGGTGAAGACCGCGCTGAATACCGTTTCCGACAGCGTTGCCGGTTCTCCGCTGATCGGCGCGGCCAACATCGAGAACAAAGGAACAGCCCAGGCGCCCGTGCTGGTAGAGACCACCATTGACCGCTTCTTCTGCGCTTCTTTGGAGCAGGAGTACATTGCTCCGCAGCTTTCCGGCGCAGAAGGCAGCTACTGGCCGTACTGGAAGGATCGCCTTGGCCTGAGTTCCCCGCAGGCGCAGGGATCCGGCGGCACGAACGCCAAGCACATCAGGTATGCGGTGGAAAACCATACCAGTGCCCAGTCCGTGCGCTTGCGTTCAGCCGTTCGCGGCTATGCCTACAGTGTGTGGTTTGTCACCTCGAGCGGCTACGCCAACTACTACACCGCGACGCACGCGAATAGGCCCGCCCCGGCTTGCGTCATCTGCTAATCCCCCATCCCCGGCCCGCAAGGGCCGGGAGTCTTTCCCGAGAGAGGACTGCTGCTTATGTCCGTACCCGTCCCGAAACGCGACACCGGCGAGCTGGAAGTAAACACCGTAGCCCGCCAGTTATGCGTCTATACCCTGCAGATCACCGGCAACCCGAAGCATTTTGACCAGGCGCACGCGGACGTGATCGCGCTGCTGCGGAGGTACGCGATTGAAATTCACGCGCTCTGCTGGCGGGCCAATAATATCAAGGTGACCTGCCAGAGCCGGTATGAGGATAGAATGAAGGCGCAGGACAAAGCGGCGGATCTCTGCAACGACCTGTATGCCATGATCGAGGTTTGCAAGCCGCTGTTCCATATGGCCAGCAAGAGAAAGGTCTATTGGCAGGGGCTTGTGGTAAAAACCAGGAACCTGATCAGAGGATGGCATGATACTGATGTGAAGCGGCTGAAGCCGGAATGCTGAGGCCGTTTTCCATAGGGCGTAGGCTGTAAGCCCAGAACGTGCGCTTGCGTTCAGCCAATCGCGGCAATGCCAACAATGTGTGGAATGTCAACTCGAGCGGCAACGCCAACAACAACAACGCGACGAACGCGAATAGGCCCGCCCCGGATTGCATGATGCCGAGCGGATATGCGCATGGCTACAGGCCGTGCTTCCGCTGGCCGCTAATGCATGCAAGGAGCCGAAACCCTGCCGAAAGGCGAACAATACGACTATGACGCCCACGACCTGCGGGCCGGTTGGTGCTATCAGCATAGGAGATTTTCAGATGGAGTTTAACGACCCAGAATGCGTGATCGGTTTCGACGCGCTGTATTGCTCCATGATGAAATGCAAGAAGGGCGTTGTCTGGAAGGATAGCGTTGCGGCGTTCTACCACCGCGGTATCGAACGGACAGCGCGGCTGTGCAGGGAACTGCACGACGGTACCTATAAAGCCAGCCCCACTAAGCACTTCATCATCAACTACCCCAAGCGGCGCGAGATCGCTTCCGTGGCTTTCCGCGACCGGGTGTATCAAAGGAGCCTGAACGACAATGTTGTTTATCCCGCGATGACCAGGAGCTTTATCTATGACAACTTCGCCTGCCAGAAGGGCAAGGGAACCGACGCGGCACGCGACCGGATGAAGCAGTTCCTTCGGGAGCATTACCGGAAGCACGGCACGGCGGGCTATGTGGCGCAGTTCGATATCCACGGCTATTACCCGAACATGCGGCACGACGTAGCCGAGGCGGCTTTCCAGAAGAAGCTGCCGCCGTGGGCGTTTGAGCGGGTGCGTGAAATCCTCCGCGGACAGTACGGTGGCGACCGTGGATATAATCCTGGAAGCCAGCTTGTGCAGATCGCAGGGATTTCGGTGCTGAATGACCTGGATCATTTCATCAAGGAACGGCTGCGGGTGCACCACTACATCCGCTATATGGACGATCTGATCCTGATCCATGAAGACCGGGACTTCCTGCGGAAATGCTACGCGGAGATCGTGGAACGTCTGGCCGCGATTGGTTTCGAGGTGAATCCAAAGAAGACGCGCCTGTTCCCGCTTTCGGAAGGCATCATGTTCCTGGGCTTCCGGTATTCCCTGACGGAAACAGGCAAGGTGCTTTTGCAGCTGAACCCGGAAAGGGTGAAGGCCCAGAGGAAGAAGCTGTTCCGGCTTGTGAGGAAGTCCAAGGCGGGCGGGATCCCGCGGGAGAACGTGGACATGGCCTACGCGGCGTGGCGTAACCACGCCAGCAAGGGCAACAGCTACCATCTGCTGCAGCGGATGGACAAATACTACCGTGATCTTTGGAAAGGAGAAGAGGCCCCATGAAAGTGAACCGCATCGGCATGACCCTGGGTGAGAAAGCCGAAATCGAGAACGCGATGGCGCAGCAGGCGAAGAACGCGGCCACCATCGAATACGTGGCCATGATGGCCGACGTGGATCTGGATGAAGACGAGGGAGAATCCGAAGAGCCCGAAGACGAGGGAGAATCCGAAGAGCCCGAAGGCGAGGAGGACGAGGACGATGCATAGCAAGATGTTCAAGAAGATCAAAAAGTTCTATGACGAGGGCACCTGGCCGATTGGCTGGGTGCGGGACGCCGTGGAAAAGGGAAAGATCACGCCTGCCGAGTTTGAGGAGATCACCGGCGAGGTGTACGAGGAATGAGCAGCATCAATCTTGACCTCTGCAATCTGCTGAACGATGCCGCCGGGATCATCCGGCGGCAGTCTGTTTTGCTGACAATGCACGGCATCGAAACCGAGGACGGCCAGCTGAAGAGCGACGAGTTCGAGGTGCTGGGCCGGATCCGGGAGATGATCGGCGCGGACGATAATCGCTGCGTATGCTGCGGAGCGATCATCCCGGAGGGGATGCAGGCATGCCCAACCTGCCTGGACCGTGAGCCGCCGGAGCGCAAAGTGCGGCAGGCGCGTTTCGGGGACGCATGGCCCTGGCGATTACTGAAAAGGAGGAGGTGATTCCAATGAAGACCTACAAGGAAGTGGATCAGCTGATCCTTGACTGGGCAGCTGCCGGGAAGAGCAAGAGCGAGACCGCCGTGCTGATCGCGGAGGCATGCCTGGGCTGGCCGTATGTGTTCGGAGCGCGGGGCGCGGTATGTACGCCCAGCAACCGGAAATCAAGAGCCAGGGCGGATCATCCCACCATCGTCAGCAAGTGTCAGGTGCTGAACGGGAAGCGGGACACGTGCAAGGGCTGCACGTGGGGATCCGGCTGCCGGATGTATGATTGCCGCGGCTTCACCTACTGGGTGCTGCTGCAGGTAGGCATCAAGATCATGGGTGCTGGCGCGACCTCGCAGTACAACGACACCAGCAACTGGGACGCCCGCGGGAAGATCGCGGACATGCCCGTCGACCGCGTGTGCTGCGTATTTAAGGATAACAACGGCACCAAGGAGCACACCGGGCTGTATATCGGCGGCGGACAGATCATCCACTGCAGCGGCACCGTCAAAACCGGCAAGATCACCGACAAGGGCTGGACGCACTACGCGATCCCGAAGGGCCTTGACGGCAGCGTAATGCCGGACAGAAAGCCCACCCTGCGGCGCGGAGATAAGGGGCAGTACGTGGTGGAGATGCAGACGCTGCTGGCGGGGCTGGGCTATGATCTCGGCCCGTGCGGGAATGACGGCGATTTCGGAAAGGCCACCAAGGCGGCGGTTGAACGCTTCCAGTCTGATCGCGGCCTGACCGTGGACGGCATCTGCGGACCGGCCACCTGGACAGCCCTGCAGAGCGCACCGGCCCCGCAGCCGGAACCGGAACCGACGCCGGAACCCAGCGACAAGCTGTACGCCGTCACGATTCCGCATCTGGACCTGACGCAGGCGACCCGGCTTTGCGCTGCCTACCCAGCGGCGACCATGGCCGAGGAGGGAGGTGAGTAAAATGCCGGAGTGGATTGTGAAGTATTGGGTTGAGTGGGCTTTCGGAGCCGTGCTGGCCTTGCTGAGTTTTCTGATCAAGCACCTTTATGCGAAGATCAAAAAGGAGCGGCTGGCCCGCGAGACGCTGGAAGCTCAGGCCAAGGCCGAAACGGAAGCCCTGAAGAATGGCATGAAGAGCCTGCTGCGGCGGCAGATTCTCGCGGACTGCAAGCAGGCCACCATCGACGGGTATTGCGAGGAGGCCATCCGGGATACCATCACGGCGATGTACGACGCCTACCACGGCCTTGGGGGGAATGGCAGCGTGACCGACGCATATAACGCGATGCGGGCGCTGCCGCTTGTACTTACGAACCACCAAAATTAAGAAGGAGGATAAAACCATGAAGAAGCTGATTCTTTGTCTTGTAACCGCGCTGTTGGCCATGCTGCT
Organism: uncultured Clostridia bacterium; assembly: GCA_947165745.1. Next base: position 24,469 of record CAMVBO010000001.1, read on the forward strand.
GACGTGCTCCGTTGCCCTTGCGGAAGGCGAACTCCCTACCGAGCCTTTCAGCTGGGAGTACCTGGCCACCATCGCCGGGGCAACGCTGGCCACCCTGCTGATCGTGCAGTTGCTGAAGCTGCCGCTGGACAAGGTTTGGAAGATCCCGACGCGGATATGGGTGTATGTGATCGCGCTGATCATACTGTTGCTGGCGACGGCATTCACCATAGGGCTGAATCTGAACAACGCGCTGCTGACAGCCATCAATGCGGTGATCGTGGCGCTGGCCGCCATGGGTGCCTATGAGATCACGTTCCGAAAGCTGCAGGGCGCACTGGAGCCCGCTGACGAGTACGACGAGTAAAATGCACAAATAACCGGCCCGTGGTACGTTTGGACCGGTTTTTGTACGTTTTTGGCGTTTTGTGTACGCTTTTCAGCGTTTTATGTACAGCCCAAGCATCCCGTGAACGAATACCAGGTATTTGTGGTGTTCGACTTTGACCGGGAATGCTCCACCATTCCCCTCCAAAGTCGAACCCTCGACCGAGGAGGGGTTTTCTTCATCCAGCTCGTCGAGCTCGTCGAGCGGATCAAAGGCGGCGGTTTCCTGGCCGCCATGGATATTGAAGAAGATCACGATCTTGTCATCGTAAAGGTAGACGGAGTTGACGAAGGTTTCAATGATCCGAAGCCGGAAGGCCGGATCCATGAGGTCACCGTTCTGGAAGGTAGAGAGCCAGGCGGTGACCTCTTTTTTTGTTATGCGGATACGCTGCTGGATCTTCAGCTTGGAGAGGTCGGTTTCCGCATCGATGCGCTGGGCTTCCAGGAGGACCATGCGTTCGGTGATCCGCGGGACGGCGGACTGTGGCACGGTGGCCAGGCGATCCACCAACAGATTAAGCTCATCGTTCAGGCGCTTCACCGTGCGCTGCAGGGCGTTTATCTTTTCGTTATCGATGTCGCTGTTGTAAACGTCCACCACGGCCCCGGCGATGAAGTCCATTCTTTCGGGATCGAGGATGTAGAGCACGGTCTGTTCGCAGACGTACCATTCGATGAAGTCCTTCTTTTCTGCTTTCTTTTTGCAGTTGCCCTTGCGGTGCTTCCGGGCAGAGCAAGAATAGTACAGGTGGCGGACGCCGGTCTTGCTGGTACCGGCATCCCCGCACATGAGGCTGCCGCAGTGGCCGCAGAAGAGTTTCCCCTGCAGAAGATAGTCCGCCGTGGAGCGGTTGGCAGCCGGAGCGCGGCGGTTGGCCATGCGGCGCTGAACGCAGCGGTCATAGGTTTCCTGATCGATCAGCGGGACGGCCAGCTCCGGGACGACGGTCCCGGCATAGGTGTAGCGGCCAATGTACGCCGGATTCGGCATCATGTTGTCGAAGGTGGAGACGCAGAACTCATGGCCGCGCCGGGTGCGGTAGCCGCGGGCGTTCAGGTCGCGGGCGATATCCGCGAGTGAATCACCGTCAGCGTAGCGGCGATAGAGCTCTTTTATCACCGGGGACGTGCGCTCATCCTCCACGAGGCGGTGATCCTGGACGAGGTAGCCGTATGGAATCGCGCCACCGCAGAACCATCCCTTTTTGATGGACTCCTGCTGGCCGCGGCGGATGTTCTCGGAGAGGTTCGCGCTGTAGTATTCGGCCATGGATTCGAGGAGTCCCTCGAGGATGATCCCTTCCGGCGTTTCGGGGATGTTCTCCATGACAGAGACCACCCGGATGCCGTACTTCTTGAGTTTTGCTTTGTAAAACGCGGAATCGTAGCGATTCCTGGCGAAGCGGTCCAGCTTCCAAACAATCACGACCTGAAACTGCCGCTTTTCGGCATCTTTGATCATGCGCTGGAAGTCTGGCCGGGCGTCCTTTGTGCCGGTCAGGGCGCGGTCGATGTACTCGCCGATCACGCGGTAGCCGTTGCGCTCCGCGTAGGCGTAGCCGTCATGGAGCTGCCCTTCGATGGATTGCTCAGTTTGGGAATGGGAGGAATACCGGGCATAGATTACGGCGTTGACTGTGGTGGGCATGGGAGTACCTCCGGCTAATTGCCAAGCCCGAGAAAGGGTTTGGCTGTTACGTGGCCTTCAATCACCAGAACGTTTCCGGCGGCCAGATGTATCGGACTGACGGCGGTGACACCGAGGACTTCATTCATGATCTGATCAAATATCGGCAGCGGGAAATCTCCGCGGTACGTTTCGATGTCTTTATAGAGGATAACCTCTGCGACGCTGTTCGTGGCCATCTCCAGGGAGAACGAACCGATTGGGAAGTCTGTACCTACTATGTAAATCCCGGCGGGAACATCGAAGCCGTCAGCGCCACCAACGCGGGCGATGTATTGAGTCTGGAAGAAAACCGCAAGGTTTCGGAGCGCCTCCGGTTCGAGAGAATCGGCGTATTCCTGCCAGGTCACTTCGCCAGCGAGGCACCCGGCAGGCAGCGCGAGGAGCAGAGCAAGAATCAGCACGAGAATCTTCTTCATGGTGTTTCCTCCTTATTTACGCGGATGTTGTTTCAGGGTGTTCATTGCGTCCTCGCGGGCGCGGTCATCGGCGGCGCGGTAAGCGGCCACCAGCGCGAGCTCTTCCATAGTTAGCGTGCTGGACTGATCCGGCTCCAAATCGATCAGGTCAACCGGATCCATTCGGAGCACTTTGGCCAGCATGGATATCTTGTCGCGGCCCATGTTGCGGATCATACCCTGCTCCCACTTGCGCACGGTGGACTTGCCAACCCCGCAGCGATCACCGACCTGCTCCAATGTCAGGCCGAGCTGCTGTCGACGGTTCTTGATCAAGGTTCCGATGTCTGTCATGGCGGTATACCTCCCACTTGCGATTATAAAATAAAAGTGTCGTAAAAGCAAGAAAATTTGCAAAAACGCTTGACGGGGTGTCTTTTTAGAGTTAAGATAGGGGTGTCCTAAAGGACACCGACAAAAAGGAGGAAATCAAAAATGATGAACCGTGAAGAATGCTCCAAGGCCATCAATGACATCTGCACGCGGCACGACTGCCTGACGATGAATCAGCAGCAGGCGCTCGGAAACATGCTTTATGGCTACTTTGAAACTGGGAGCGAAGAGTACCACGGCGCAGTGGACTTCCTGTGGATGGCTTTCGAGATCGATCTGAACACCAAGTTTGAACTGTTGGACGTCATGGGATAAGGAGGAAGCGAAGATGTACGATTATGAAGAAGAGAACGAGTTTACCGAGGAAACCCTGCAGAACGGTCTGGCCGCGCTGATCCGCGGCGAAGCCGACCCAGAAGAGATGTGCTGGGAGAACATCCGCGTGGCCACCTTCGAGGAGGATGGTGTGATGACGTATAATAAAGGTCTGGTGCTCCGGCTGCCCGACGGAACCGAGTACCAGCTGACCATTGTTCAGAGCAGATAAGCCGAAACCGCCGCGAGGCGGTCTGGCCGGGGCGCTTCCCGGTCACTGACGAGGCAGGCAGAAAGGAGGACGCTTATGGGAGATGCTATGACCGAGCTTTTCTGGACAACGTGCATCATCTCGGATGAAACCGGCGTGTGGCGATGCTCCAATTCGGACGCTTTTCTCAGCCTGAAGCAGGCCGTGGAAGAGATCGAATACAAGCGGGAGCACTATCCACAGGTGGTATGCGGTTTCGTGGAAAAGACGGTCGGCGGCGGGCTGCCGGTACCGATGTATGTCAGGACGTACATCTGAAAGGAGGACAACATGGCAAGTTTCGGATTCAGGAAGCGGGCGCTTGAGGAGGACCTGCAGGTACAGCAGTACAGGCTGTTGGACTTCCATGGGCAGGTGATCGCGCTGAAGTGGCTGCATGGCAAGTATGCAGTGGCAATCTATGAGCGGCTTCCGCTGGACGGCGAGGAGGAACTGGCGCTGCTGCAGGAATGCCCGGCAGAATTCTCGGAGGACGGTCAGGCCGTAGAGTGGGCGCTGGCAACGATCAGGGAGGAGGTGAAAAAATGAACGCGAACGAGCTGAAGGCACGGATGGTGCTTTCCGGGGTGACCGCAAAGACGCTTTGCGAGAAAACCGGAATCAATGAGTCCAGCTTTTACCGGAAGATAGCCGGAAAGGTGGAGTTCACCCAGGGCGAGATCGCCAAGATCGCGCAGGCGCTCGGAATGACGAAGGACGACGTTTTCGCTGTTTTTTTTGCGGCAGAAGTGTCCTAAAGGCTACTTTTTAAGGAGGCAACCATGAACAAAGAGACAACTTGCCGCGCCTGTGGCAAACCGATCATGTTCCTGAAAACGCTGAAGGGCAAGACAACGCCGGTGGACGCGGAGGCGGTGCGCTTCATTCCCGATCTAGCCGGGAAGAACCTGTATGTGCTGCCGGACGGCGGCACCATGCGTGGCGTGGATCCTAAGCCCGAGGACAAGGACCAGCATATCGGCTACATCAGCCATTTCGCCACCTGCACAAACCCGGACTTCTTTCGGAAGCGGAACAAGAGCGAGAGGAAGGCTGGAAAATGAGCAAGAGCAAGAAGTACGTGCAGATCGGCGTGACTGCGATGCGGGATCCGGTCACCGGGGAGATGCTGCCGAGCGTGCCGCTGTATATCCGGCGAGAAGACGCTGACAGCGATGCGGTGGCGCAGATCCGCATCGGGACGCTGGCCCATGAGCTGGCCAGCAAGATGGACGAGTACCTGACCGCCCTGTCCAAGGCCGGGATGGAACCATAAGGAGGCAATTATGAATCAGGAATTGAGAGAAAAGCTGGAGGGCATGAAGGAAGAGCTGGAGTCGCTGCTGGAGAACGAAGACGACGAGGACAGCAAGTTCCTGACGCCGGAGCACAGTAAGTTCTGCATGGGTCTGGCCGACGTGCAGAAGATCATCCGGGCCGGGCTGATTGACACCTTCCAGGTCGGCGACGAGATCTGGACGGAAAACCGCGCCGGTGACTGGATCGGCTGCTGGGTAGTGATCGGGAAAAACCGCGACGGCGAGAACAGCCTGACGCTATGGTGCGTGAGCGGTTTTGAGGACAGGCAGTTCGACGTAAGCCAGCCGAACTATCCCTATGGACGTAACCTGTGGAAGGACTGCACGCTGCGGGCATGGCTGAACGGCCCGGCGATGGCGATGCTGAAGCCGGAAGACGCGGACGCGATCAGCTCGGTGAAGAAGATCACGCTGGCCAGCGATAAGTTCGGCGGCGAGGCCATCGAGACCGATGACAAGCTGTGGCTCATCAGCGCATGCGAGGCCGGTTTCGCGCCGGATCGTGACTGGAGCGAGGAAGAGGGCAAAGCGTACCCGTTCTTCGGGGAAAATGACGCACGTCAGATCGGCGATTGGTGGTGGACGCGTTCGTCCCTTCGCGGCATTGCCAGCCATGTGTGGCATGTCAACTCGAGCGGCGGCGCCAGCTACAGCAACGCGGCGGCCGCGTTTAGGCCCGCCCCGGCTTGCGTCATCCGGTAATCAATGAATCACCGGCCCGCAAGGGCCGGGAAGGAGGAACCCATGGGAGACATGATTTTCATTCTGGCGGTTGTGCTAATCGGCCTACTGGCGACCTGGTATATCGAAGACAACGCAGAGCGGATCGAGATCAACCGACAGATTGACGACCTGGTAAAGGAAAGCAAGCGCAGGGCCGGGCAGAAACAGGGACGGAACGCGGCGCGGTTCGCCACCTGCGGCTGGGCACCGCCCAGGAAGAAGGGAGGATTCCGGTTTGGCCATCGCCACGTTATCAGAAGACGGCAAGCGCATCATTGTTAAGGGCCAGGCCGCGGAGCTGCGGTACGTGAATCGCATTCCCGGCGCGAAGCACCGCCCGAACGACCCGGACTGGATGCTGCCGCCGACGCTGGACAGCTGCAGCGAGCTGAAGAGCCAGCGGATCCCGCTTTCAGAAACGCTGACCGCCTACGCTGAAAAGCTGCAGCGGATCCAGCGGTACATCGAGAAGGTGAAGCTGAAGGACGGAGCTGTGGAACCGCTGCAGCCGATCCCGATCAAGAAGCCGTACAGCCTGTATCAGCATCAAGTGAAGGCGTACAACATCGCGCTGGCCCTGTTCGGGCGCGGGGCGCGGAAAGGAGGCAGCTAATGAGCGGAGGCGGCGTGGCGCTGATGATGGACATGGGTACCGGAAAGACGCTTTCCACCGTGGCCATCGCCGGACGGATGTTCCTGGACGGCTATATCAGGCGGCTGCTGATCATCGCGCCGACATCGGTATGCGCGGTATGGCCGCAGGAGTTCCAGAAGTTCGGGGATTTTCCTTCACGCGTGGGCCTGCTGCTGGGCGACCATGACCAGCGGGTGCGGACACTCAGGTGGGTGACCGGCCCCGTGCCTACCGGGATGCAGGAGCCGCTGCGGGTGGCGGTGATCAACTATGAATCCGCTTGGAGGCTGAAAACCTCGGACGGAAAGACCGACTATCTGCATGAGTTCGCCGCGGACATGGTGGTGTGCGACGAGAGCCAGCGCATCAAAAGCCCCAGCGCGAAGCAGAGTAAGGCGGTTTGGCAACTTGGAGCCATGGCCCGGTACCGGCTGCTGCTTTCCGGCACGCCGATCCAGAAGGACACCCGCGACATCTGGAGCCAGTGGCACTTTCTCGACCCGGACGTGTTTCCGATCACATACCACGCTTTCCAGAACCGCTATGCCATCATGGGCGGTTTTGAGGGCAGGCAGTATCTCGGATCGCGCAACCTGGACGAGCTGACCCGGAAGACGCACGCTTGCGGCTTCCGAATTAAGAAGGAGGAATGCCTGGATTTACCACCCAAGACCTTTGAAGATTACCCGGTTCGCCTGGACGATAAGAGCATGGCACTGTACCGTCAGCTGAAGAAGCAAGCCGTGGCCGAGCTGGAGGGGTGCGAGGTGACCGCTAATCACGTATTGGTGCGGATGCTTCGCCTGCAGCAGCTCACCGGCGGTTTCCTGGTGGACGACGACGGCAAAAAGCACCAGGTAAACACCGCCAAGCTGGACGCGCTTTCGGACATCGTGGAGAGCTTGGTCCTGGATGAAGGTAAGAAGCTGATTGTGTTCTCCCGGTTCCTGGCCGAGATGGACGCGGCGGAGGAAATGCTGAAGACGAAGCTGGCGGCGCAGAAGCTGAGCCTGGTACGCATTGATGGCAGCGTGAAGGCCAGCGAGAGAGGCGGGATCGTACAGAAGTTCCAGACGGACGCACGCTGCCGCGTGTTCCTCGGAGAACTGGACGCCTGCGCGGAAGGGCTGACGCTGACTGCCGCGCAGACCGTGGTCTACTACAGCGTCAACTGGAACCTGGCGAAGTACCAGCAAAGCGCCGACCGGGTGCACCGCATCGGGCAGACCGGCACGTGCACCTATATTCATCTGGTAGTGCCCGGCACTATTGACATGAAGATCATGGCGGCGCTGAAGGCAAAGGAAAACCTGGCCAAGAGCGTAGTGGACAACTGGCGCTCGATCATTGACGACGAGGAGGCAACTTAAAAATGAGTGAAAATGCTGTTGATCTTTCCAGCGTGCGTGCGCTGGTAGAGAACTACGAGACCCTGCGGGGGCAGGCGGAGGAAATCGAGAAGGGCCTGAAGGAGCTGAAGGCCCAGCGGGACGCTGCGGAGCACGCGGTGATCGCCGCGCTGCTGGACGCCATGGAGCAGACCGGCATCGACGACCTGACGGTGAAGGTGGGCGGTTTCAAGTACGGAGCCAGTGCCAAGGAATACTACGGGATCCCGAAGGCGGAGCAAGACGCGGCCTTCCCGCTGCTGCGGGAGCTTGGCATGGGCGACCTGATCGTGGAGAAAGTGGACGACCGGACGCTGAGTAAGGAGCTGCGGGAGATCTCGGAAATGTACCGGGAACAGCACCCGAACAGCACCGAGAACTTCCCGGCGGAGTATGAGCCGCTGCTGTCCCACCTGAACAAGTACCCGAAACCGCAGCTTTCCAGGAGGAAGGCGTGAGAAGGCCGTGTCATGGGTGCCCGTTTCTGCGGGTCAGCAAGGATATTAGCGGCACGGAGGCTCATTGCATCGCAAAGAGTGAAAAGGGCCGGATGATTTTATGGCACTACGGACTGAACGTCCGGGATACCTGGTACACCGTGCACGGGGAGCTGCTGCTAAAAGCGGCCCCGGCATGGTGCCCGACACAGAAGAAGGAGGCAGAACCATGATTGAGAACGTTTGTCTGGACGCTGGCCTGGCCGCCGCGCCCGAAAAGGAAGGGAAGGGCTACAACGAGAGCATCACGGATCATGATTTCCTGGTCCGCGGGGAGCTGACCGTGACGATCACGCTTTCGGAGTACCGTTCCCTGCTGAATGCCAGCTCCAACGCTAATGTGAAGGAGGCCGACCAGAAGCGGTGGGACGCCGAGCGCAAGCGGGACGAACTGCAGAAGGAGCTGGAGAACGTGAAGAAGCAGCTGGCCGACCTGAAGGCCATGTTCACCGGCGCGGCGCTGGAAGCCGTGACCAATAATAAGGAGGCAATGACCAATGAGTAAGCAGATCGACATCAACGACCTGATCCCGAGCGCCCTGAAGGAGCTCTCCCGGAAGTTTATTGACGACGAGTACACCGCCCGCCATCACGACGAGAACCTGATCGCCATCCGCACGCGCTACGAAGCCTACGGCAAAATGGCCGAGGGCGTAGTGAACGTGAACGGAGCTATGGAAGGCGTGAAGGCCGGGATGCGCGACTGCCTGAAGGCGCTGAACGGCATGGACAATACATACCGCCAGGCCGCCGAGGTCACCTACAACGCGCTGCTGGACACCTTTATGGCGGTGGCCGAGATGGCCGTGCAGACGCTGAACTGCATCTACCAGATCGAGGACCTGATCGCGGCCAACGTGACGCCCATGGAGGCTATGGCCGCGGAGAACATCGACGATTCCGGTTCGGAGAACACCGATCCGGTGGAAGACGACGAGCTGCCGGACGGCGAGGAGGATGAAGAAAATGAGTAATGAGCTGACGCTTGTCAAAACGCCGGAGCTCTATCTGCCCAGCGCGGAGGAGCTGGCCGAAGTTTCGGAAGAGTTGAAGGGCGTGCTGACGCGACGGATGCTTGGCACGATCCAGATCGCCAACGGCGGCGCGGGCGTGTTCAAGGTGAAGGAGCCGGGAGCCGACGAGGCCACCGGCGGCGTGCAGGCCATCGAGGGCGTGATCCTGGCCAGCCATCCCACCAACGTGCTGTGGGGGCACGACTTCGGGCACAGAGAGGAGGGCGAGATGCCCGTCTGCCGGAGCATGGAAGGCAAAACCGGCACCATCCTGGAGACCGGCGAGGTTCGGCTCTGCGGTGAATGCCCGTATAATCAGTTCGTGGATGGTCGGAAGCAGTGCAGCAATAAGCGCCAGCTGTACATCATGCGCGAGAACGACCTTGTGCCGATGCTGTTCTCGCTGCCGCCGACGGCGCTGAAGTTCTTTGACCAGTATCTGGTACGATGCCGCCTGACCATGCGGGTACCGCTGTTCACGGTGGTGACCCGGATCACGCTGAAGAACGTGAAAAGCGGAAACAACGAGTATTCCGTGCCGGTGTTCACACCGGTTGGCAAGCTGCCCAGAGAGGAAGCAAAGCGGCTTTCGGAATACGCGCAGGCGTTCGCCGCGGCGGCGCAGCGCAGCGGAATCCAGGCCGACGACCTGAACGCGGAGTCCGCGGCGGCCCAGCAGGAAGGCGGCGGGACGTTCACCCCGGTAGAGGACGAGGATCTGCCCTTCGACGTATGACCAAATGCTCCCCGGCGGTGGGATCCGTCCTGCCGCCGGGGATGGGTAAAGGAGCAAGCGGATAATGGTAGAGATAGATCACCTGATCGATTGGGTGCAGTTCTACTCGCAGCGCCTGCCCACCAGACCCAAGCCCGCCGGAGATAAAAAGTACAACGCCTGCTGCCCGTTCCACGATGAACGGAATCCTTCATTCTGGTTCAACACCACCAATGGCCTGTGGAAATGCGAGAGCGGCTGCGGAAGCGGCAACGCGACCAGCTTCCTGGAGCGGCTGGAGAACAAAAGCGGAGAGGAAGCCTGGGCGGAGCTTTGCCAGATCGCGGGCGTGGATCCCAAGGGCGGCAAGGGCGAAAAGAAGCCGAAGCTGCCACTGACCCTGGCCGAGTACGCGGAGCAGAAGCACCTTCCTTTGGAAGCCCTGCAGGAATGGGGACTTGTGGACAGGCCCGGCGACAACTATACGCCCGCGCACGTGGGGATCCCGTACTACGGAACCGACGGACGGTGCGTGGCCATCAAGCGGCGGTTTAATCCGAAGAACACGCAGCGATTTGGATGGGACAAGGGCGGCAGGGTCATCCTGTACGGCGCATGGCTGGAGCTGAACCAGAAGGCCAAGGCTTTGATCCTCTGCGAAGGGGAAAGCGACGCGCAGAGCTGCTGGGCGCATGGGCTGCCGTGTTACGGCGTGCCCGGAGCGACTAACTTCCAGGCGGCGTGGGTGAAGGAATACATCCAGAACCGCGCCGTGTACCTGCACGTGGAGCCGGATCAGGGCGGGCAGAAATTCCGCGAGAAGACATTGGAAAATCTCCGGGACGCCGGTTTCGAGGGGAAGGTGTTCACGTTCTCCTGCCACGAGATCGACCCGGAGTGCAAGGATCCCAGCGACCTACATATCAAGTACGGCGACCGGTTTCGGGAAATGATCGACCCGGCCATCAAGAAGGCCACCAGGGAAGACCTGGCCAGCTTTGTGGTGGTGCGAGAGGCAAAACAGATTGATCTTCCAAAGAAGGAAATCAAGAAACTGTCTGTCTACCGGGCATCCGACCTGTATGGGAAGCGCATAGAGAAGCCGCCGACCATCGTGTACGGCATGATCCCGGCAGGGCTGACCGTGCTGGCCGGAGCGCCCAAGCGCGGGAAGTCATGGCTTTCCCTGCTGCTGGCCATCAATGTGGCCGCGGGAGAGCCATTCCTCGGAGCGCAGACCACCCAGGGCGACGTGCTGTATCTGGACTTGGAATCAAAGCAGTACCGCGTGCAGGATCGCCTGTCAAAGTTACTTGTGGGCCGAGCGCCCGAGAGCTTGTATGTGACCCATGAAAGCGACCGGCTGGAGGCGGGCCTGGTAGAGCAGCTGTCCATGTGGTGCGACGATGTGGAGCACCCGGTGCTGATCATCATTGACACTCTGGGCCGGATCAAGGGATCGGCCCGGCGCGGCGAGAACGCCTATGAAAGCGACACGCGGATCCTGGGCGATCTGCAGAAATTCGCCCTGCAGAGGAATCTGGCTGTTGTGTGTGTGCATCATCTGAGGAAGAGCATGGCCGACGGCGACTATTTCGAGCGGATTAGCGGCTCCATGGGCATCACCGGAGCGTGTGATTCGGTCATGGTGCTGCAGGGTAAGCGCGGAGAGGAAAACTCCACACTTGCCATCAGCAGCCGCGACTTTGAATCCGCGGAGCTGATCATCTCGTTCGATCACGGGCGCTGGAGCCTGCGGAGCGCCAACAGCGAGGAATGGAAGGAAGAGCAGGAGTACATCAATTCCCCATATGTGCGGGCCGTAGTGGCCCTGGCGCACAGATACAAAATGTGGCGGGGCACTTCCAGCGAGCTGGCGGAGGAGCTGCTGAACTTTGGAGCTAATAGCGCCGACGTGGAGCCCAGGCGCGTGACGCAGGAGCTGATGAACCTGCGGCAAAAACTGAACGACCGCGAGGGTGTGCTCATCGTGCCGCCAAGGAAGCAAGGCAAGGGCAGGAGGATCATGGAAATTCGGGAGGTACAGAAAGATGGATTCTAAGACCGTCGACGCTGCGGTGCTCAGGAAAAAAGTGCACCAGATGATTGAACGGTCCATGCGCGATCATGCTGTGACGGAATGGGACAAGGGTTTCCGGTACGCGCTGGCCCGCGTGGAAAGCCTGATAGACAAAATGACGAGAACGGAGGCAAATCATGAAACCAATCAAAATTAACTATACCATGCGGGGATGCCCGGAAGAGGTCGAGGTGGAGGATTGCGCTTCCTTCGCCGTGAGCGACGAAAACTATAAACGCCTGAAAAAGGCGATTGAGCGCGGCGTGATGTGCAGCGTGCACTTGTTGATTGGGCGGCTGATCGACGACCTGGCGAAGCTCCGCGGCTTCCGTTCGGGGTGCGTGACCCGGATCGGCCTGGACGACCGGATGCGGGGGTATCAATATGGAGATCATTAAGCGCGGGAACATCGAACGCGCAAAGTGGCGCGTGGAGCAGCCGGTTCGGTTTGAGTGCGGTCTTTGCGGCTGCCAGTGGGAGGCGATCCGCGGTGAGTACACCGTGGGTGACGACTTTCGGAACGGTGTCTATTATGCCATGGAATGCCCGACCTGCAAGGCTGCCGCCTACGGGAACCTGAAAGGAGAGCGTGAACGGTGAGGTGGCGCTGGGTGGCGCAGAAACGGGTGGCGCAGGAATCAACGCCACCCGGAATGAACGCCACCTACGCCACCCAGAAAACGTGGAAGCGCCAAAAACGCTAAATGTAATGCCACCTACGCCACCTACGCCACCCAGAAGCCAGGAAGGCCCGATTTTACTGGGTTTTGGGGGTGGCGGAGTGGGTGGCGTTGGGTGGCGCAACTAACCAAAATAAGAAGATGTACGCCACCTGGGTGGCGCAGGTGGCATAGGGTGGCGCAGGTGGCATAGGGTGGCGCAGGTGGCGTAACGAAGAAAAAAATAAACAACGCCACCCAAAGAAAAATCCGATGCGTTTTTATAAGGAGTTCCAAGATGGAGCAGTTGAGCATGGATGGATGGGACATCACGCCGGAGCAGATCATCGACCAGCTGCGGGGGTTCGGCTTTCGGCTTTTCGTTACGGACGACGGTGTGGTGCATGGCAAGTTCAGGCAGTCCGGCCAGAGCGTGACGCTGGAGATGCGGCCTGTGATCGACAAGCTGCATATGTATAACGACGCGGTGGCCAGCATCCTGCGGCTGGAGACTGAGTACGTGGGCATTCCCGCTGAGGAGGCTATTGCAATCGGGCAGCTGGTAAAGTCCGGGGAGCTGGAGCTGATCGGCAATGTGACATATCACAAAGGGTCGCACCTGTGTGACCTGATCGTGCGGAGAAAGGAGGAGCCGTCATGAACGGAAGCGAGAAGGGTATCCCTTTGGAGAGCGTGATCGTGAAGGCGATCATGGCCTGGATTAAGACGCAGCGGTACCCGTTTGTGTACAAGACCCACGGCAGCGCCTACCAGCGCAGCGGGATCCCGGACATCACGCTGGTAGCCAGAGGCGGACGGTATGTTGGGCTGGAGGTGAAGCGTCCGCAGCTGGGCAGGCTGACGGCAATCCAGGCGGCAACGCTGAACGCCATTAACCGAGGCGGCGGGTACGCCGTAGTGGTGACCAGTGTGGAGGAAGCCCAGGCAGCTCTGGCGGCTGCCGAGGCAGGAGAAAAAGGACGAGAGGACTACAGAGCGCCATGAGAAGTTATCAACCGGATTACACTGATTTCGGGATCAGCCGTGACCGCTATCGGGAACTGCTGAGTTTCTGCAGGCAGTACCAGGAATGGAAGGCCGAGGCCGGGAGCCTGCTGGGCGTGAAGGCACAGACCTATTCGCACCAGCCGCACGGCAGCGGCGTGGGCGATCCTGTATTTCGGGTGGCGGCCAGGCGGGAGCACCTGCTGGCCAAGATTCAGATGGTGGAGCAGGTGGCTGATCAGGTGGATGAGGGGCGCTGGCGTGCGGCGCTGATCCAGAACATCTGTATGGGCAGGGCGCTGCGGTTCATCGACCCGGCGATCCTGCCGACCAGCAAGCGGAACGCATTCTACACACAGCGTCGTGCGTTCTTTGTGCTGCTGAATCAGCGGATGAATGAAATTAGATACTCCGGGGGCGATACATCAGATGTATAATGGCAACATGGAATCTGGCGGCCAGGGCCGGATTCCATTTTATGTGAGTGCGCTGCGTGGTGCCTCCAGCGCGGCGCGGGAGCGATTATGCTGACGCGCAAGCCAGGCGTTGAGAGGTGGGACGGATCGCTACTCTTTTGGAGGTGATCGCGTGAGCGATATGTATCACCGGAAGCGCCACCTGGAATGGCGCGAGAAGGTGCTAAGGCACGCGCATTACCTGTGTGAAGAGTGCGCGAGGTATGGCCGGA
>CAMVBO010000002.1 GCA_947165745.1 uncultured Clostridia bacterium
TCATCCTGTCAATCTTGTTAATCCTGTCCGAAGAACCAGTCCCCCTCCCGGCTAATGTCCCCCCGCTTTGAGGGGCCGAGGGGTGGGGGGATACCCCGGTGAACATCACATCCGCGCGCACGTGAGCGCCTGCGCGGCGGCTGTCGCCGGTTGTGCTGGCGCTCGGGCGCACGGTGCACCTGTCGCTATAGTCCCCGGTCAATACCAGTACTTCCCGCCGCGGCCCTTTTCGGGGTGCTCGCGGTTGTGGCAGGCCTCGCACAAGGCGCGGCCATTGCGCACGTCGTACTGGAGTTCCGGGTACTCGTCGCGGTGCTTGATGTGGTGCGCGGTCGTGGCCTTGACCGGCAGACCGTGCTTGTCGCGGCGTCCGTAGCGCTTGCACTCCTCGCACAGGTAGCCCGCCCGCCGCAGCACCTTCTCGCGCCACTCGCGGTGTCTGGCCTCGCTGTAGTATGCCTCATGCGGCATGGTGCTCACGCTCCTTTAACCATCCGTGCGCCTGCCCACCTCCGCGCCAGTATCCCCTCACTTGCGCCGCGCACGCCCGCCAGCGTCAGGAGGCTAACCGCCGGCGCCCACAGTTGTACGAAAAAGAGCGCCGCCGCGTGCTGCGGTTGCGCTCTCTCGTACCTATTGCGAGCCTATCATAGCCGATTCGGTTTTTGGTGTCAATGTATCATACATCGGTCAATCGTCGTACATGGTCGAGGTTCGCCGCATGGCGTCCTGGAGATTGTCGTCGGTCAGGCCGATGTAGGTGCGCGTGATCGCCTCGCTGGAGTGATTGAACAGCTGCCTGAGCGTCTCCGCGTCGTGCCACTTTTGATAGTACCAGTAGCCGAAGGTCTTGCGCATGGTGTGGGTGCCGATGCGGTAGCCCGGCGGAAAGCGTCCCAGCTTCTCGATCGCCTGCATATCGTTATAGGCTGTCTTCTTGTCGATGGGCTTGGCCTGCCCCGTGATCGGGTTGCGCTGCCGGCTCTGGAACAGCCACTCGTCGGGATCCCGATCGGCCAGGCGCTCGCGGTAGATCTTCCGCAGCCTGGTGTTGATGGCCAGGCTGATGGACTTCCCGGTCTTCTCCTCGGTGATGGTGAGGGCTTCGTGATCCTTGACGTCGCCGACCTTCAGCCTGAGCAGATCCCCGACGCGCCGCCCGAGCCAGATCCCCGAGGCAAACAGCAGATAGCGCCGCCGCCCGATGGCCGTGTCGTCCGCTGCCAGCGCGTCCAGGATGTCGTTCAGCCTGCCCAGGTCTCTGATCGGCTCCACCTTTGCCATGTTATCACCCCTGTATCTTCCCTGTATCGTAACAAATTCGGGAACTTTCCCCGCTGCGTTTTCGCGGCATTTCTTCCAATTATGCTGCGCGGAATGCAGCGCCGCGCCTGCGCGACTTTCCTTTCGATTGATTTTCGGGAAAGTCGGAGGTTTTACCACCCCTCGCCCTTGATCGCGGCTTCCTTGACATCCGCGCAGTCGTCCATGGCGATCAGCGCCGCCAGCGTGTAGTCGGCCTCCGGGCCGCGCACCATGATGCCGTCCCTGCGGCCCTTCAGGCTGATGAGCAGCACCGTGTCGTCCTGGTCGGGGTTCTCTTCGTTCATCACGTTCTCGACCTCGACCAGGCTGATCTCGTCGGTGTTGATGATCCAGTGTGTCAGGTGTATAAACATCGCTTTGCCTCCGTTGCTAAAGTGTTATTTTACTTAGCCCCAAGAAATGGGGCTAATCTACTGAGGAACCATCCAAGTCTTATCATGAATATCGGTAATGGTCATCCAACATCACCTCCTAATATAGATAGTAAACGGGTATGCCGTATTCAAAGGCGATTTCGCGCTCAAGCTTGCACCCTCTTGCGTATTCCCAGCCTTTGAGCATCCAAACGCCGTCCGCATCGTCGAGCAGCTCAAGCGACTTTGCCAAATACTTTAATCCACCATGCTTCTCGTCGAGCGGTTCATCAAAGAAACTGTCAATGAGCTCAGCATCAGGCAGCGAGCTCTTGATAAGGGCAAAAGCGTCAGCGCGTTCCGCTAAGATCTCTTCGTCGGTTTTGCCCTTCATCGGTAACGATATGAACACTTTCATAATTTAGCCCCCATTTAAGGATGTTCTGGCCACCTCCGATTCCACGATTCCGCGACACGTTGCGGTGTCCATCCATCTTCGGGCCACAGACACCACAGCACCGCATCCAGTGGGCAATTATCGTCATGCCAGCCCCGTATATCGATCTTCCCCTCACCATTCGGGTACTTCATTTCCCGAACTTCCATACTGCATCCGCAGAATGGGCAGGGCTTTAATTCAAACATCCCACTTCGCCGCCTTGCTCTGTTCCTCTGTCGGCATGGCCGTCCAGCAGCGCCAAACGGAGCCGTAATTGCCCACGTCGGATCGTACTTGATAGGTGTTGTGGCGTATTCCTTCCACACGAACGGATTCAATCTCGGTGTTTCGCGCCACAATCGGCAGTTCCCACCCGTCCCCGGCCCGGCTGACCTCGCTGTTGACTTCGCAATACCACGGAGCGCCCGTTGTAAAACGGTCAATCATCTGCTCTTTGGTCAGCAGGCGGGCGTATCGGTTCTTGTCCTCTAAAACGCAGATCGCATCTTCGATGACTTCCATTTCTTCACCGAAATCCGGCAAACGGGAAAGCCGTCTGATCACAAATCGTAAATCCCTGACCAGCTCGTCATGTTCGGTCATTGCGCTTTTTCCTCCTCGTCTCCGCATGATGCTTCGCGTCATACCTCAGATGACACGGGGCGCACATCGCTTTCATGTTCTCCGGCCGGCAGTCCTCCGGCTGGTGGTTCAGGTGAGCCACCGTCAGCGTCCTCTTGTGCGTATCGAACGGTTCCCCCGGCTTCCTGCACTGCTTGCCGCACGCCTGGCACTTCCAGCCGGCGCGCTCCTTGACGCCCCTGGCGATGGATTCCCAGTCTTCAGGGTACAGGCTGCGGATCATCGGCATGGTCAGCTTCACCTTCCTCTGACTCCTCGTTCTCCCAGAAAGTGAGTTCAATGTACACCGTCTTCTTCGAGTCGTTCTTTGCCCATCCGCTTATTCTTGCATTTCCGTCTATGATCTCTCTGAGTGCCATCGCCAGCAGGCTGTCCCTCAGTACATGAGGATATGGTTTTTCTTCCTGCGCTTTGATGAAATCAAGAAGATCTTTCTGCAGCTCGATATCAATCTGGCCGAGGATCCCCATCATCTTCACCTGCTTTCAATACTGCCTGGATGGCTCTTTCTCTCGCGTTGGTGCTGACATATCTGTCGCGTTCCTTTTCGAGTCTGATGTATCTCCTGTGTTCATGGTCTGCGCCTTTGAAGTATCCTGCGGTCTCTTCTGTCGTCATTCCGTTGAACCTATCAGTGATCGGTCTGATCGCGCTGTCGAAATGCCGGAAAGGGCATTGATAAGGGCGATATTCGTTGATTTCATCGGGATCGTTTGGCTCATGTATATCGACGCGTTCATCTGCAGTGCATACATTGCCAAGGCGGAAGCGGCAGCATATGCAGCCGTTGCCGATATCCTTCTCCTTGGCGATAAAAATCATCCATCCCATTGAATTGCCTCCCATCAAATTCCTACACGTATAGGAATTTCAGTTCATCAGCCTCTCCTGTGCGTCCATCAGCGGCGACACGTCCTCCCCCGGGTGATCCCGCTTCCACCAGTGCCGGGCGGATGTGGTGATGCTCCGGCGCATGAGCCGGGTCAGGGCCTCCATCTCGTCCTGGTTCTCGCTGGTCTTGGAGATCACGTCGCCCACCATGTCGGAGAGCAGATCCAGCATCAGCTGCGCGTCGCCGGCGAAGCACTTGGAGCCGTGGCCCTCCTCGCTCAGCCCGGCGACCATGCAGCTGCCCTCGCGGTGGTAGCGGTCGGAGTAGCGCCGGCGGATGGCGGCGATGTCTCCCTCACGGCTCATGCTTGTCACCTCCCACGGCCGAGCGCTCCAGCGCCTCGCGGATCGTGTCCATCACGGCCTCGCTCTTCGGGTGCAGCGTGCCCTGCTTCCAGGCGCGGCTGATGAGCGCCAGCATGTTGTTTTTCTCCTTGGCGAGCATGTTGTCCAGCACTTTCTCCGCCCAGGCCATGAACTCCTCCCGGTCGAGCTTCTCCGGCTGCTTCTCCTCAGTCACGCCCATGCGGCCGCCTCCCTCTCCTGATCCGTGGGCCGGGCGTCCCAGTAGCGGATCCAATCGCTGTAGCGGTCGCCGAACATCTCCGGTCTGATGTAGGTGACGACCCCGCTGCCATAGAGCGAGCTGCCCCGCTTTTCCACCGGGGCGATGTCCACGTCCACCGTGCTCTCGCGCACGAAGGCCTCGGTCTCCGGCGGGCCGGCGAATTTCTGCCAGTCGATGCGCACCTCTTCCCAGAGGACGCTTCCGTCGGGCGCGGCCGCGATCTCGTCCAGGGTCAGCAGGCGGGCCTTCGGCGGAAACGCCAGCTGCTCCTCCGTGGCCTCGCGGCCCTCGGTCATGATGGCGACGCGCTCCTCCAGCTCGTCCAGGCGGGCGCTCACCTCGACCAGGAACATGCAGTCCTGGTGGTTGAGGATCTGCATCCGGGTGTTGCCGGCGAGCCGCCGCAGCTTGCGCGCCATGTCCTTGGTTGTCATGTCCTTGCCTCCTTGTCTGCTTGGTCGTATCGGATCCTGATCAGCCCGGCCGCCGCCGCCAGCACCGCGCAGTGGCACACGTAGATATCCCGCTGCCGCCGCACGTACTGCCGGCCCTTGCCGAGCCTGCGGGCCGTGTCTTCCTGGGTCAGACCCTCCCGGTACATCAGCACGGCCACCCTGCCCGTGGCGCTCTCCGGCGGGAAAGCGCGGTCGACGCGCTCGAAAACCCTGAGCCACCTCCGGGCCGTCTCGGCGGCCTCGGCGGCTTCCACGGCGGCGTCCAGGCGGCGGTTCTCCCGCCCCTGGCGGTGGCCGCTGGGCTCACGGTCTGGGGATGGCGCATGGGGATCGGTGGCGCGCTGCCTGGCTGCCTGCTCGGCCTCCTCCAGCCGTTTCAGCCAGCCCTCACGCTGATGCATCCTGCGCTCCACCAGCTGATACACCGGGGTCGGAATCATCGCCATGTTGTTCACGCTCCTGTCGCTCCTGCTCCTGTACCTGCTTGAGCCATTCGGGCATTTCATGCGGTTTGCGTTCGGTGTCCTCGCGCTGCAAGTAGTTCAGCGAAGGGTTGACCTTGCCCGTCTGCTTGGGCTTGCCATAGTTGCGCAGCACGCCCTCGACGTAAGACCACAGCGGGTGATCCACGCTCAGGCGGATGGCCTCCAGCAGTTTGTCGTGGCCGTACTTGGCGCCCAGGATGCGGGCCATCTTGATGCCGGCGGGCGTGAGCTGCAGGCCCACCTCCCGGGCGGCCTGCTCCACCTCCCGGTCGTGCTTTTCTGTCTCCTGATCCACGCACGACGGCGACGACGAGGCCTCGCGCGCCCGCGCGGTTGTCGGATTCGTATTCGGATTCGGATTGGATTCGGATTGGATTGGATTACGGGGACATTTGCCATCATCTGATATCAATTGATTGCAGACGCTTGCAGGCGCTCTCATGCTGTCCTCGGGCGCTGGATATTTGCTCTTCTTCGCGCGCACCTGCTGATGCCTGTCCCATGTATTCATCTGCAGGAAGGGCTTCCCGTCCACTTCGTAGAGGGTCACCAGTTCCGCCGAGGTCAACGCCCGGAGGGCATCTTCGATCTGGGTGGCGCGGATATCTTTGAGCGGATACAGCTTCGAGGCCAGCAGCTTCGGACGGGCGTCCATGCGTCCGTAGTCGTCGCAGCTGACGATCAGCCGGTAGAAAAAGGTCTCCTGGAATGCGGACAGCTGGTCAATGCTGTCGCTGGAACAGATGCTTTCTTTAAGGATCCGGTTCGGCATGTTCCATCCCTCTGTTCTGCTGCGGACTCTCCCGGATCCTCGGCAGCACCCGCATGCTCATGGCCTCGGGTACCGCCGCGATCCAGGCGTCGCAGTCCTGTCTCCGCGCTTTCATGCGCGGGCACGCCAGGCAGAAACGCTTCACGCCTGGGCGCGGGTCGTAGTGGATGCAGGTGTCGCAGCCCCGCATGGGGCCTCCTTTCCGCCTCCTGTTGCGGATTGGAATCAGGGTTTCTCATAGTCGACGGTGCGGTTCTTCTTGCCCAGCAGATAGACCTCCTCGGCGGTCAGCCGCACGGCGATGTCCTCAGGCTCGCACCCGATGGCGGCCGCGAAGTGCTCAGCCGTCGCCCACTGGCTGTGGACGGCATTGCGGACGCCCCGGAGCCAGTAGCGGAAGGCGTTGGCGTAGCCCGCTTCGGTGCGCTCCATGCCGCCGTTGCTCTCCGCGTAGCGCCGCCCGGCCTCGGCCTCGGTGACCCCGTTGGCCTGCATGATGGCCTGGATGCGGTCGGCGTCGATCCTGCACTTCATGCTCAGGGGACCCCCGCGGGCCTGGCCGTCCGTCACCGGCTTGGTGCCATAGCCGCCATAGGCGATGCGCTGGTCGGCGATCATGGCGATGTGGGTCAGCAGCTGCTCCGGGTCGACCTCCAGCAGCTCCGCCACCTCCTGCACGTGCCGCTTCCGGGTCTCCGGCACCGCCGAGAAGGAGCGGGCGCCCTGGTAGAGCGCCTGATGCTCCTTCACCCAGTCCTCCCAGTTGATGCCGCGGGCGGTCAGGATCCGGCGGAACTCCATCACGTTGAGCCAGGTGCGGCCCTGGATGAGATCCTGCTTCTGCTTTTTCTCGGCCTCCTTCTCCTTGAGGCGGAGATACCATTCCGGGTCGATGTCCTCCGGGTAGGGCTTGGAGAGGTCGGAGATCTTTTTCCACCGGGTCGGGTCGAGGGGCCTGCCCATCGGGCGCGCGTCTCTGGCGGGGATACCGAGGGCGCGCGCCACGGCGAGCGCGAGGCGCGGGAGGGTGAAGTCGTGCTGCATCAGGGTGGTGTATCCGCCCAGGGCCTTTTCGCCCCGCTTCGCGCACTTTTCCCGGGCTTCGTCGGGGTCAATGCCCTTGCGGGCCAGCCACTCCTGCAGCGGTGTCGGTTTGCCCATGGTGATCTCCTTGCGAGGGTTCCGCGCCTGCGGGCGCGGGCCGGGGGCTTTGCGGTCGCCCCCTGCACCCCGTCGCAGCTTTCTCGCTGATGCTTCGGGATGCCTCGAAGCCCGTGAAGCCGTCCGCCTGGCGGCGGATGTCGTCCAAGCTGGCGGCGGGGATGTCGTGCAGGTTCTTCACGCCCTGGGCGCGCAGCACGTCCTTCAGGATCGCGGCCTTCATCTGGTTCACGGCCTGGCTGCCAGCGAGGCGGTAGCGCTCGCACAGGGCCGCGGCCTTCGCCCTGGCGCGCCGCTGCACCTCCAGGGTCTGGGCGTGGGTCAGGGTGACGGCGGCCTGCTGGCGCTTGATCGCCTTCAGCTCCGCCGTCAGCTGCGCCACGGTCGTGCCCAGCTGCATCATGTACTGGCCGACCTGCTGCAGCTGCGCCTGCTGTTGGGCGATCAGCTGCTCCTGGCGGGTGATGATCGCGGTCTCGTCCGTCACACGACCACCGCCTCACCTGGCACATGATCCGCCGCGTCGATGGCCGTCATCATCTGTTGGGCCCAGGACAGCACCGTGGATGTGTAGAGCCGGAACGTCCGCCGGCTGTCCTCGTCGGCGTAGTATTCCGGATGCCAGGGCAGGGGCTGGGCGGCCGCCATGAAGGTGTTCACCGCCGTCAGGAAGGCGCCGGCGCTGTCCGCGGTCTCGTCCTCCGCGCGCTCCTGAGCCTCGCGCCTGAGCCGCGTGTTTTCGTCCTCCAGCTCCCGCACGCGGGCCTCGGCGTCCACCGCGGCCTGCTCGGCGCCCTGGACATTCAGGGCCAGGTCTTCCACCATTGCCTTGAGATCCTGATAGTCCTCCGGCTCGGTTTCCACAATCTTTTCCACAATCTGTGTCTTCTGGAACTTCGCCTTGTCCAGGTCGAGCCGCAGCTGAGAGGCGCGGTTGTGCTCGTCCTTATAGGACTTCTGCCAGGCCTCCGCGTCCCGGTTCCTGGCCTCCAGCTCGCGCTCCAGGCTCTGCTTCTCCCGGATCAGCCGGGCGATCTCCCGGGCGCTCTTGTCGTCCGCGCCGATCTCCTGGGCGAAGGCCTCCCGCTCGCCGGCGGGCAGGGCCGTCAGGGCCAGCGCCTTGGAGTAGGGCAAGGCCGCCAGCGGGCTGCCGGTCAGGCCGTACTCCCTGGCCACCTTCATGTAGTTGTCGGCCGAGGCCGCGGAGAAGCCCAGCTCCGCCAGCGTCTTCATCCACTGGCCGTGCTCGCACTGGGCCTTGATCTCCATCAGATCCACGCCGATGCCGATGTAGTCGCCGGCGATGTTGGCAACGTGCGCCCGGATGGAGTAGACGCACTCTTCCACCGTTCGCGTGACATGGCCGATGAACGGATTCTCCACCGCCGTCGGCCCTCTGGTCGTGATCTCCTGCATTGTGCCACCTCCGCAAGATTGTCCTTGTGGGTACAGCAAACACAGCGTTTGCAAACCCACTTTTGATGAATTATGGGGAAACAAAGTGCCCGTCTCTCCGGGCCGTCACCCCTCTGTGCCAAATCATCAGAGAAAGGAATGTGTGTATCAAACATGAACGAGGAAGACCGGCCCGCCCTGGCGAGGAGCGGACGGCTGCGGGGCTTGCGCTGCGCGAGAGGTTCAGCCGCATGCGCGTGCCCTGGTGCGGCCTCCCGGAGTTGCACCGGGACGCGCCCTGAAACTTTGATCGGGCCCCTGACGGCTCCCGGGTGTTGTTTGCGCGGGTCGAGTGTCAGGTGACGAATCAGGACGCAGGCTGTCAGCCGCATGTGTGGCGCGCCGCGAAGGAGTGCCAAGCCACTCGGCGCGCCGTTGCCCGTCTTTCCGGGCCGCCAGAACTGATGGGTGGCTCCCATGCCGAAGCCGAGTCGCTGCCCCCGCGCGCCGCCAGAGTGAGTTCTAAGGCGCAATCCTTTCATTCGAGCGGTCGGAGACACGGCGCGCAGGGGTTGAGCGTGGTGCCGCGTCCGGGAGTCGAACCCGGTCGGCAGCCTGGCACAATCGCGGAGTGATGAAGGGCCCCGCGGGAGTTGGCTGCCGAATCCGTTCACGGCATGATGGGCGGCAAAAATGCGGCCGCCCGAAGGGTTCCAAGGGGCGATCGGAAAGCCCCAACAAAAGCGGCCGCCCGAAGGGGCGCCGGGGGCGATCGGAAAGCCCCCGGCTCGCGCCGCAGCGCGAAACCCCTGTCAAACGATTTCCAGCGAAAGCAGGAATGTCGACATCTCGTCGATGTTCTTCATCGTCATCTGGATGATCTTCGCGTCGATCTCTTCTTCCATCGTCCGGCCCGTCATGTCAGGATCCGGATTACAAAAATAATCCAGATTGTCGACCAGACCGTGCGTCCAGGCGCTGACGCCCTCGATGCTCCGCTTCGGGAGCACGCCCTTGCCCTTGGTGAGCAGGCAGAGCTCCTCGGCGATGTGGTTGCGCATATCTCTGTATGACATAGTGTTGCCTCCTTGCTCATGCGGGAACCCGCACGGGGTTGACTGTGGCCATCTGGATGGCCTCCTCCTCGCGCCGCGCGTGGATCTCATCTTGCATCCTGGCGCGCTTGGCGATCCGCTCGCCCTGGGTGGCCATCCAGGCCTGGTAGTCGTCCTGCACCGCGGGATCCTGGAACCAGGCGACAATCTGATCCTGCATGCGCAGGATGCCGTGCGCCAGGCGATCCACCTGGCCCTGGGTCAGCTTGACGGTCTCCATGGGTTCCTCCTTTAAGCTGCATCGTCGTCGGTGATGAGGTCGTCCACCAGGCACCGCAGCGCCCTGGCTAATTTGTACATGGTGCCGATCGTCGGGCTGGGTGTCACGCCCGTCACGATCGTCGAGATGATTGGCTGGGGAACGCCGCTCCTCTCGCTGAGCTCGCGCTGGTTGAGCCCGCGCCGCTCCATCATGTCCTTGAGGATGATTTTCATGTGCCACCTCTTCAAAGGGTTGTGGCGGCTGCGGGAGTTGCACCCGCCGCCGCGGGTGGGAAGCCCGTGCCGATCTGCTGGCCGCCGCGATCAATATCGCCGATCCGATAATAAAATACCGCCGTTTTAATATTTTGTCAATAGGTATTCCGATATTTTTACAGAATAATGACCATAGAAAATCCTATTGTAACAGGAAGAGGGTGAGAGCGTGGCGAATATCGGCGGAAAGATACGGCAGCTCAGGAAGGAGCGAGGCCTGACACAAGTGCAGGTTTCCCAGCTGTCCGGCGTGTCTCAATCAGCCATCAGTGACATCGAAAGCGGCAGAGTAACAAAGCTGCCGAACATCGACACGGTGGGCAAGATCGCTTCCGCCCTGGGCTGCACCGTGGCCGAGCTGCTGGGCGAAGGCGCGCCCGCTGCCGCGCCCTCGGACGGCCTGACACCGACCGAGCGCCAGCTGATCCGGGATTTCCGTGCCCTCAACACCCAGGGCCAGGAGTTCGTGCTGCAGGCTGTGGCCATGGCGGGCGCTGTGTCGAAAACGGGGACTAACACTCTGGCCGACCTGGAAGCTCAGGTCGGGTAATACCTGACACAAAAAAGCCCGGCTGACTCAGCCAGGCAAAAAGGAGGATAATCCCATGAAAAAGATCCTTGCCCTCGTCGTGCTCCTCGCGATCCTCGCCACCACCGCCGCCTCGGCGGCAGAAATCGACCTCTCCGGCATGACCTTCGAGGAGCTGCGCGCGCTCCAGCAGAAAGTTTCCGCGGAGATCATTAAGCGGCCGGAATGGAAGGAAGTCGTCGTGCCGGCGGGGGAGTGGATCGTCGGGGAAGACATCCCGGCGGGCAGCTATTCAGTTAAGATCCACCCGACCGAGAGTTCGACCTATGTTAAGATCTGGGGCCATGCGATCGACGACTACTCCGCTGGCGGCGGCCTGGTGTATGACTTTATCGTCAAGCAGGAAAGACCTGTATTCGGGAAGGTCAACCTCAGGGCCGGTTATGTGGTCGATATAGATGAGCCTGTGATCTTTGCTCCGGCCGTCTCCCTGGGCTTCTGAGGTGGATCCAGCATGAACGTCGTGATCTATGCCCGCTTCTCATCCAGCGCCCAGCGCGACGAGTCCATCGACGGCCAGGTGCGCGTGTGCACGGACTTCGCCAGGCGCAATGACATGACCGTGGTCGAGGTCTACGCCGACCGCGCCCTCTCCGGCCGATCGGACGCCCGCCCCGAGTTCCAGCGGATGATCCGGGACAGCGCCCGCGGCCGCTTTGACGCCGTGCTCTGCTACGCGGTCGACCGCTTCGCGCGCAACCGCTACGACGCGGCCACCTACAAGGCCCGCCTCAAGGCCAACGGCGTGCGCGTCTATTACGCCACCTCGCCCCTGAACGACTCCCCGGAAAGCATCCTCCTGGAGAGCGTGATGGAGGGCCTGGCCGAGTATTACAGTGAAAACCTCTCCAGATCCATCAAGCGCGGCCTGATGGAGAGCGCCCTGGAGGGCAAGTCCCTCGGCGGCGTCGTGCCCCTGGGCCTGCGCCTCAACAGCGAGCACAAATTCGAGATCGAGCCCGCCGAGGCCGAGGTGGTGCTGGAGATCTTCAAACTCTATGCCGGCGGCTCTTCGGCCCTGGAGATCTGCAACCTGCTCAATGCCCGGGCCATCCGCACCCGGCGCGGCGGCCCCTGGAACAAAAACAGCCTGCGCTCGATCCTCACCAACACCCGGTACATCGGCCGCTATACCTACGGGGACGTGGTGCTCGAGCACGCCATCCCCCAGATCGTCCCGAATGACCTCTTTGACCAGGTGCAGGCGCAGCTGAAGATCGTCCACGCGGCCCGCGCCCACAAGAAGGGCAAGGCGAACCCGTTTCTGCTGACCGCGAAGTGCGTCTGTGGCTGTTGCGGCGAGATGATGATCGGCGAGAGCGGCACCGGCCGGGGCGGCGCCACCTATTACTATTACAAGTGCGGCGGCCGCAAGCGCGGCACCGGCTGCAAGAAGGCGAACGAACACAAGGACGCCCTGGAGCGGCTGATCGTCGAGGAGGTGCGCGCCAGGATCCTGCGCGACGAGGTGATCGACCAGATCGCCACCGAAGCCGCCGAGCTGATGCGCCGCGAGGCCGAGGACAACACCCAGCTGACCGCCATGAAGGCCGAGCTCAGCCAGGTCGGCAGCGGGATCCGCAACCTGCTCCGCGCCATCGAGATGGGGATCCTCGACGACGACACCCGCGCCCGCATGGAGGAGCTGCAGCAGCGCAAGGCCGAGCTGATGGCCCAGATCGCCAGGGAAGAGATCCGCAAGCCCGTCCTCACCGCCGACCAGATCGCCTTCTGGCTCTCCCGCTTCAAGACCGGCGACGTCGACTCCCCCGCCTACCGCGCCCAGGTCATCGACACCCTGGTCAACACCGTCATCATCAACGACTCCCCCGACGGCGGCCGGGAATATATCATCACCTGTAATCTGTCCGAGAACAATTCTTTCAAGATCAGTGTTTCGGATATTGATGCTAATGGTGTACCATTACGAGAATATCCGAACACCGTCCTGCTGATCAGCCGGTTGTGCTTTGGACTGATTCTCCACTACAAAACGCCAGCGTGATGCTGGCGTTTTTGCTGTCTCGCTATTATTCCGCGGTGTGCGCGTCTTCGGGCGGGTGGGCTTCATCCTGGACGAAGAACTTATCGCTGCTCTCTCGCGCCGCGTCGATCATGCCTTCGCCGAAGATGTACGCGATGAGCGAGCCGAAGGACATGATCAGCGCGCCGAGCTGCGCGGCCTGCGCTTCGGTCTGGCCAAAGTACACAAGCAGGCCCGTGACAAAGCCCACCAGGGCGACCCACAGCTTGCGGGAGGTCAGCTTCCGGATGATGTCTTCCTTTGTCATAAAAAACGCTCCTTTCTGTGATTACAGTCCGAACTTTCCGAGCACCAGGCCGATGATCGCGGCGATGATCGCCCACATCACTTTGCTGGAGACGTCGTCCCACTTCTTGCCGGGCTTGGCCTTGATGGTCTCCACGTCGTCCTGGAGACTGCCCACGTCCTCCTTGACTGAGTTGAGGCCCATGGCCAGCTCCTTGACGCTGACCGTCAGGGTGTTGATGGACTGCATCATTTTGTCCTGTTGATCCACGCGCGTGAACAGGGTTTTGATCTGCTCCGTGTGCTGGATGACTGTTTTTTCGAGCTCGTCCATATCAGCCCACCCCCAGCACGCTGATCAGGAGATCCCGGGCCTGCAGCAGCTTCTCCAGATCGCCCTGGGTGAGCGTCAGCGTCACGAACTGGCCGGCGGGCACCTGCAGATCCGTCGCGGTGGCGACGGCCGGCGCGGGCGTCACCTGGGCGGGCTCCAGGAACTCGGCCATCATGTAGCCGGTCTTTTCGCCGTTGTAGGTGATTTTCCGCCAGCCGTCCTTCTCCGGCTCGGCCTGCACCTGGGTGCCGACCTTCAGGCTGGCCAGCTTCTCCGAGGATGTGCGCGGCTCCCGGCGAACGTTCACGGTTCCGCCGTTTTCCGCCACGATGGTCATGGTCTCCATGGTCTCACGCTCCTTTGCGCTCGGGTTGTTGGGGTAGATGACAGCGTTGAGAGGGGCGACCATGCCCCACGCGCTCAGCTTGGTGCGGGTGAATCCGGCCTTGACGCTCTGGGCGTTCAGGACGTGCTTGCCGTCCAGATCCACCAGGCCGATGTGGTAGTAGTCGTTGGGATCGGGATGCCCGGCGAACTTCTTCGGGAGATTGTAGTCCTTCTCACCCGGCCGATGCAGCTTAAAGGCCGCCCATCCCGGCTGGGCCTCGCTGATGGGCCGCAGCGCTCCGCAATGCTTGCGGGCGATGCTGTTGGAGCCATGGGCGATGGTGTTTTTGTACTTGCGGAAGGCGTACACGAAAGCCCCGGAACAGTCCACGCACCCGGTCTCCGCCTTGCCCCACTCATACGTCCAGTGCTGCCGGTACATCCATTGGAAATCCTCGATCAGCAGGCTAACGGGGATCATCATCTCGGTTGCCCTCCAGACCGGACGCGGCCACGGCCAGGGCGAAGATCACCGCGCCGAAGATGCAGCCGCCCAGGAAGGCCCCCAGGGCCCAAGACCAATGGATCATCTGTCCTCACTCCTTCCACTCCTTCGCCCCCAGAAACCCGCAGGCGGATGCCTGGGCGCGGTTGAAATGCGTCTGCCGGTTCTCGCCCAGTCCGGCAAACCACAGGCGCACCGTCGTCTCGTCCTGGCCGGTGAGGGCCATGATCCCGGCGATTTCGTCGGCGTTGTTGCCCGTGTCCGCCCAGGTCAGGGCGTTTTTCTTTTGGTGCAGGATGATGGCGCTGCGATCCGTCATGCTGACGTAGTCCGGGCGGGACAGGGCCAGTATCTGAATCATGGAGCTGCCGCAGGCGCCGTCAATCACAATGTGCTTGTACTCGCCGCGCTCCGCCAGGGCCTTGCCGATGCCGCGGGCCGCACGCACCACGCCGCCCGCGCTGTCGATCTCGACCTGGATACGGTCATACGGAAAAGCCTGCTGCATCGCGTCCAGGCGCTCGGCGTAGGCGGCGCGGTACTCGCGCTCCTTCAGGACATCAAACACACTGACGCGGCGGTTGGTGATCCGCATGATGAGCGTGTGCCCGTCGGCCCCGCGCAGGAGCTCCACATTCGGCTCAAAGACCGTGGTCTCCGTCGCCACGCCCACCACGACGCAGCCGGTCAGCACCGCGCAGGTAATCAGGATCAGCCGACGCAGGGCGCGCTTCGTCTTCCTGTTCACTCCGCATCACCCTCTGTGGCGGTCTCTGTGCCCTCTGTGGGCGTTTCGTCGTCCTCGGTGGGTTCCTGTTCATCCTCGGTATCGGACGCGGCAGGCGCGGCGTCAGGCGTTGCAACAGGCGCGGTTTGTGCGGCCTCGTAGGCGTCCAGGGCGGTGTAGAAGACTTCCTTCGCCTCGTCGGTGAGCCAGCCATAGCGCTGGTTGTCCTCGATCAGGGTGATGGCGTAGTCCGGGCTGAACTCGCCCGCCTTGACGCAGTTGATGAAGGCGTTGATGACGCGGGTCTCGCGTTTGGTCATGGGTGATCCCTCCTTAAGCGTTTTCGAGGACGGTGGCCTGCAGCTCCGCGACGCGGGCCTCCAGGTCTTTGATCTGCGCGGCCAGGGTGTCCACGGTGTTGTTGCCGTAGAGGCCGCCCTTGGTCAGGCGGAAGGCCGCAAGCTGCAGCGTGGCGGTATACTTCCGGTGTACGCCGATCATGATGCGCTTCTCCCAGTTGTACGACCGCACCACGCGGGTGTAGGTCTGGCCGCTGGTGTCCGTGGCCTGCTCCGTGGTCTCGGAATATTCCGCGCCGGTCGGATTGAAGACGAACGACCAGGAGACGCGCTGCCAGTCTGCGCCGCTGATCTTGATGACATCAGACACGCCGCTTTTATCGGGCGGGAAGCCCATGCTGTTCATGTACGTGCCGCCCCAGCCGAATTTCATCCAGGCCTCGTTGCCGCTCGTCAGCCGTGCCCAGCATGAGACGGTGTAGGTCTTGCCCACCTCCATCTCGTCGATGATGTAGCCATAGGACTTCGGTGTCTCGCCCTGCTTGTAGTATTTCGTGGTCAGGCCTTGCGGATAGTACAGGGTCTCCATATTGCCCCACGCGGTGTTGGCCGTGATGTTGTACTGAATGGCCTTGTTAAAGGTTTCGCCGTTCTGCTCGGTGATGATTGCATCGCCGGTCAGGTCTACGCAGCTCGTCGTGATGCCGTCCTGGTTGTCGATGTAGACATACCAGGCTTCCGGATAGGCCGTGCCGGTGGTCGCGTCCGTGTACGCCTCCCGGTGGTAGACGTAGCTCGATCCCGCCGTCTGTTCTGCCGTCGGCTCCGTCGTATAGATGATGTAGTTGTTGATGCTCTTCATGTACGCGCCGCCAGATTTCGACCATCTGGCCGCGTTGCCGCACACAATGTTGGCAGAGCCATTGTTCAGCCACCAGGCATCCGGGTTCAGCAGATTCGGCGTATTGAGGTACATGACGTTCGCCCCGGCCAGCGCCTGGATGATGCCCGCGTTCTCCGCGCGTACCGTCTCCAGCTCGCCCTCGATGGCCCCGACGTTCCGGGCGAAGACCGCGGTGTCATAGCCGCTCTGGCCGCTGACGTCCAGCGTGGTGCCGCTGACGGTGTCCTGCACCATGCCCACGGCGCAGTAGATGCAGACCGTGCCGCTCTCCGTGGCGTTGTACACCGAGAGCTGGAAGCGCCCGGGCACGTTGTAGCAATCCGGATGCAGGGTGACCACCGCGTGGCCGGTCAGCTCGTCGATCTGCGCCACGTCCTCGGTGTTCAGGTGCACGGTGGTGTTGTCCGCCCGTCTGAAATAGGCGTAGCAGGTGCCGGTCAGCTCGATGTCGCGCCCGTACCGGGTGCAGCCGATGTTAAACACATGGCCGGACTGTTCCTTCGTGAAGGTGTACCCGCGCAGCGTCTCCACGGTCAGCAGATCGTCCAGGGGCACGGTGCGGTTGATGATGATTTGCATGTGCTCCCCTCCTTATGTGCTGGCGTTCTCAAGGGCGGTGACGCGGGCTTCGATAGCCTGCACCCTGTCCATGAGGTTCTGGCGGTAGTAGATCGCAATGGTGCCGACGTCGGTAGACAGGCCGAACGTCCGTTGCGGGACAGTGACGGGTGTGTCCAGGGTAAAGGCCAGCGTGGTCATCCAGATGTTGGAGCCGACCTTGACCTGGTTGCCGTTCTCGATGACGACCACGGACGCCGTGAGCGGCGCGCCCGTCTTCTCGACAAAGTCCAGGACATAGGTGCCCATATCCGTGCCGTAGTAGGCGAAGGACACCGTGACGCTGTCATGGCTCTGCCCGTCGGAGAACACCACGATCTGATAGGGCATGGCGTGCGGCTGCGCGTCCGAGATCAGCAGATTGTTTTCACCCGCCATGGGCATGCCCATTGTATCCGCCGGGTAGCACTTCAGCGGGAGGATTTCTTCCACCAGGGCGCGGACATTGTCCCACACGCCATCCCCGCGCAGGTAGTACGTGCTTGCCAAGCTGTTCGGCGCGGGCACCAGACCCGCCACGCCGTCGGTGGTGGGCGTCGCGCCGGTCATCACCCGGGGCGCGTACTGCTCCAGGTAGGCCGCGACCTCGTCCACGCTGCGGGGGATCGTGTTGCCGCCGTCGATCAGCTCGCCGTCCACGGTGCTGGTCACCACGCCCCCGGCGCTGTAGATGGCCAGGGTGCTGCCGCCCTCGGTGGTGAACACCGTGAGCTGGAAGCCGCCCGGCTGGTTGTAGCAGTCCGCGGTCAGCACCACACAGGCCGCGCCGTCCTCGACGCCGCCGGTGATAAAGACCGCGCTGCCGTCCTGCCGCTTGAACCGCGCCGTCACCGTGCCCGTGACCGCTTCGGGATCGCCGCCGCGGGTGACGCTGATGATGAACTTGTGCGCGTTGCTCTCCGCCGTGAACAGGGTGCCGGCCAGCTTTTCGACCTTGATCGGCTCGTCCAGGCTGACCGTCCGCTCAATGGGTATGACTGCCATGCGGCTCACTCCCTTTCTTTACTCGGCCTGCGGCTCCTCGCCCTGGTGATCCTCGCCGCCGTTCTCCTTGGCCTTGGCCTCGTCCTCCTGCTGGAGCATCTGCGCCAGGGTGTTCAGGTCGCGCACGGTGTTGACCAGGGCGTTCATCGCCGCAATGCCCTGCACCTGTACGCTGTCAAGGTTCACGATGATGTTGTTGATGATGTCGTACTTGTTCATGGGGATGCCTCCTTTAGTCGCTCAGGGTGCCGTCATACTGAAACTTGATCGTGCCCACAGGTTCGCCCTTGTAGAACACGTGGATCGTGTTGCCGCCCTCGCCGTCGCGTCCGCTGCACCCGATGACCAGGGAATTGCTTTTCAGGGTCAGGTTTTCGACGAGGTGCTGGACAAATTCAGATTCGCTCATGGTGTGGCCTCCTGTCAGTCGGGTACAGTAGCGTCATAGATGTAATGGGTCGTGCCATAGTTGACACCGCCATAAGTGACCGTGATGTTGTTCAGTGTGCCGATGGCGTACTGATTCGCGTACAGCTTGAGGTTGCCGAGAAGGAACTGCACGGCAGGCAGTGCGATGATATAAGCCTGTCCGTTGACCTGGATGCCAAGGTGCGTATATTTCTTGCTGCTTGCGTCATACAATCCTTTGGCATAAACGATATTTGGCACGGGCGCGGGCGTGAAATTTTCAACCCAGCCCACAGCCCACTGGCCGTCTGGCATTTTTGCGGTGCCGATGCCGCCCCAGAGCAAAGGCGCGGTTGTAGCCGATCCTGCTGCCACGCCCGCCTGGTACACGCTCCCGGCGTCGACCAATATGCTGGCGTGCAGATTGCCCTGGGTGCTTGTGTCGCGCAGGTAAACCCGTTTCTGATAGCTCGCGTCCCAGTTTGCATTCTGCGTTAGCACCAGTTTTAGGTCTTTCGTGGTGGATGTGCCAACAATGCCCGTGCTGACTGTGTTCTCTGTGTTGCTGCTGCCGCTGTCCGTCCATGACCAGGCTGACAGCTCGGTGCCGCCGCTCGGTGCTGCGGCCTCGACGATGACCCGGGAAAGCCCGTCATAGCCCTTGTTCGGTGTCGGTGTAATGGTTTGTCGCTCCGTGCTGGGCGTGACTGTCTTTGATTCCAGGCTCAGCCCCCGCGCCGTGACACTTACACTCGCGCCGCCCGCGCTGACCACGGATGTCTCGCCGGGGCCGATGGTGGCCGCGCTGGCTGCCAGGGTGATGTCTGTCGTGGCCTTGCCATAGATCGTGTTGGCCACGCCGTCCACAGCGTTGTCATCCGATGCAAGCTTCCGAAGCAGGCTTGTCACGGTCACCGTGCTGCCGCTGGCGCTGGTTGTCTGCCGCAGATAGCCCACCGTCGCCGCGCTGGCGCTGAAGGCGTCCAGGCTGCCGACAATGGCCGAGGCCGTGGCCTTGACCTCTGCCGTCGAACCGTTGGTGGTCATGGCCAGGGATGGGGTGACGGCCAGGGTGGCGCTCTTGACCGTCAATGCGCCGTTGTCTCCCGGCACCGTCGCGCCGATCACCAGGCTGCTGCCGCTCTTCGACGGTGTCAGCGTCACGCCGAACGGGAACTTGACATTGTTGATGGGTTCCGTGCCGGTGGTGCCGTTGCTCAGGGTGTAGCTGACCGGCAGGGACACATAGGTCTTTTGCGTGTCCTGCGAGTAGCTGACGCTTCCTGTGCCCGCCGCCATCGAGGACAGCGTGACATTCCCGGACTGATCCGCGCCCGCTGCCGCTGTGACCTTGCCGCTGCCGATCGTGACGCCGTTGACCTTGACCGTGACGGTCTTGCTGCCGCCCGCGTTGGCAATCTCGCCCGCGCCCTCGACCGTGACTGCGCCCATGTCCAGGGTGCGAGTCGCGCCGGAGATGGCGGACGCGGCGATTTCCGTGCCGTTCTCCCGCCCGCTGATGTAGGTGTCCACATCCAGGGTGAGATGGTTCTTATATGTGCCGGAGGTGGGCTTGACCACCTTGGAGCCGCTCTTGATGACAGCGCCCCAGATGGTGGTGTTCCTTGTCGTTACGACCGGGGTGGTGGTCGTGTCCGTTGTCGCCGTGTAGGTGCGCCCCGACCAGCTCCCGGCCACGCCGACGGAGGCCGCGCCCGCGGCTCTGGCTGCGGTTTCCGCGTTGCTGACGAGCTGCCCCGCGTCCACCAGGACACGCGCCCGCGCGCTGCCGTTGGTAGCCGGTGCCGCCAGGCTGACATATTTCTGGTTGGCCGTCAGGCCCTCGCCGGAAGCGCCGCCCCATGCGCCCTGGCTGAGCGTCATGGAGAGGGACGCGCTATCCGTGCCGCCGCCCGAATCGCTGGCCGCGATGCTGACCGTGCGCGTGGACGGCATATTGCCGGTATAGCTGTTCCATTCCCAGTTGCCCAGGGTCACGTTTCCGGCAAAGCTGACCGGCAGCTCCGCGACGGCGGTGTCATCCACCTGCGCCTCGACGGTGCCGTTGGTGGTGTTGGCCACCAGCTTGACCTGGATGCCGTTGATCAGATTGGCCGCTTTGTCCTCGTCCTTGTAGACGTTGGAGGTAAAGTTGCTGCGGATGTGATTGTTGACCAGGATGGGCTTCACCGCGTGGATCAGGCTCTGCCCCTGCGGGTTTGCGGTCATCGTCACCGCGCCATTGCCCGCGACCGCTGTCCAGGAGGCAATGGCGCGGCTAAAAGTTCCCGCGTCCGTCCATGCGCCATAAGCGCTGCTGCCGGAGCCAATCTTTCTGTATTGCAGCTTGTAGCCGTTCGTGCCGTCTGATACGATCTGCACATCCGCAATCAGGCTTGCGGCCTTTGTGGCTGTCAACTGAAGATAGGTGCTTTCTTCGCCTTCTCCGGCGGCAAACTTTAGAGAACCGCCGGAGTTGACCTGCAATGTCGGTGCATTGACTGAACCATTATTGATGGTGACGGGCGATGAAGCGCCAAACTGCGCGAGCTTGCTAAAGATGATTTTGCCGGTATCTGCGGTGAAAACATCGCTGAGCTTGAAGGTTTTATCCGCATCGATGTAAACGTGGTCGGCCTGAATGATCGCGGTGGTATCGCCAGTGACGGCATTGATGGCGGCGGCAATCTTTGCGGCCTTGATGACGTTCTCGCCGTTCTTCTTCTCCACCACCATGCCGACCTGGCTCTCGGTGACGCTCACCCGGCCGCTCAGGGTGTTCTCCGCACCCGTCGCGCGGGTCACCTCGGCGGTGATCCTGTCGGCCTGGGCGGTGATGTTCGCCTGCAGGGTGCCCTCGGAGCCCGTCGCGCGCTGCACCTCGGCCGTGATGGCCGCGGCGTTGACCTTGAGCTGGCCGAGCATGGACTGATCGCCCTGGATGAGGCTGTAGATCTTCACGCCCTGGTCGGCGTCCACCACCACGCCGCTCTCGTGCAGCTGCGCCAGGCCCGTGCCGTCCACCGCGCCCCAGGTGCGGCGCACAACCTGCTCCCAGTGGGTGACCTCCTTCTCGGTGACCGATCTGGAGCGCCGGGAGGATCTGGCCGCGGCGGTGTTGGCGGCGGTCTCCTGGCGGATCCTGGCCAGGCTCTCGGAGAAGCGCGGCAGGGTGTTGGCCATGGAGACCGTGATCCGCTCCGGCTCGTCCAGCACATCCTGGCGGCTGATGCTGACCACGCGCTCCTCAAACCAGACCTGGTGATCCGGCAGGGCCACGCGGCTGAGCATGCCCAGGCGCACCCGGTCGAGGTCACAGCCCGTCATCCGGCACAGCTCCAGGCCGCTCAGCTGGATCTGCAGCTGCGGATTCTTCCGCATGGCCAGGAACTTCGCGGCCCAGGCGTCGGCCTCGGTGTGCACGCCGTGGGCCAGATCGTCCCCGACGTCG
The DNA here is from genome assembly GCA_947165745.1 of uncultured Clostridia bacterium. Next base: position 21,495 of record CAMVBO010000002.1, read on the forward strand.
ATGTCCGCGGTCTTCACGCACACGCCCCACTCATTGATGGAGGCGAGATCCTGATAGGTAAAGTACTGGGTGACGGCGGTGGTCTTCCCCGCGTCCGGCGTGGCCGGCGCGTCCTGCTGCGTGGCGGTGGTGCTCTCATGGTTGGCGCTCAGGATCAGCCGGTTGCACAGATCCGCGTCGTTGACCGTGACGCTCACCCGCTCCAGGTTGCGGCTCAGGCGGAACTCGCTGGCCACCTCCGCGCTGTTGGGCACCAGGGACAGTTCCCAGGGGAAGCCGCTCATGTCATACTCGAAGTGGTAGTCGACCAGCTCCGACTCGATGCTGCTGATCACGTCCGAGGCGCGGTCATAGCTGAGGGTGCGGGCCTCGACGGCCACATTGGCCACGGTGCCCAGGCGCCACAGCGGCACGTCGTTGACGAAGTGGGTCTGGTTGGCCAGGGCGTAGGTCAGCAGCTGCTGCGCGTTGCCCGTGAAGGCCAATTCCGGCTGCAGGATGACGGTATCCGAGAACACGTCCCGGCCGTGCAGGAGGGTCACCGTCGTCTCCCCCGTCGCCGGCGAGCGGCTGACGCTGGACACCCGGTAGACGCCCGCGTCCCCGTCCTGGGTGTAGATCCGCACGAAGGCGCGCAGGGCCGGCGGCTCCTCGTCCTGACTGAGGCGCATGGTGGCCTCGCTGGCGCCGCGCAGCTTCTCATTCATGGACAGGGGCTTCGGGTGCAGCGGGCGCACGGGGTGCAGCTCGCGGTCGAGCAGCACGGGCAGGCGCACAAAGGTCTTGACGTCGCTCATGCGTACCGCCCCCTTGCGCTCAGCTCCAGGGTCACCGCGGTGTTGGCCGAGAAGCTGACAGTGTTCGAGAAGCCGGGCTGGATCAGCAGCTCATCGGAGGATGCCGGCGACCGCGCACTCATCCAGTCCACCGCCCCGGCCTTGATGGTCAGGTAGCCCTCGTCGGTGTAGCCGATGACCAGGGGCGTGCCCGCTGCCACGTTGAGGTCGGAGAAGCTCATGGACGTGCCCCGGCAGGTGATGCTCAGGGTGGTCAGCGTGGCCTCGGCGGGCGTGATCCGCGCCGTCACGGGCACGTAGAGGGTGGAGCCGGTGATCCTCAGGTTCCGCGATCCGCTCGCGCCGGTCATGGTGAAGGTGGTCTCGGCGGCGTCCTCCCACCATGGCAGGGGCGCGGTGAACTCGGCCTTGAGCACCTGGGTGTAATCCCGGGCCGCGCCGATGACGGGCGGGGCGGTGCACCGCACGCGGATGCGCCGATCCGGGCGGTAGCTGGCCGTCAGGATGCCGTCATGGGCCCAGGCCGCGGCCTGCTCCTGCATCTGGGCGCGCAGGGTCAGGTCGTGGATCTCCCTGAGCACGAACTCCACGGAGATCTTCCGCGAGCGCCGGCTGACGCCCAGGATGCGCTGGCCGTCGGTGCCCGGGAGGCTGAAGGCCGTCTGCTCGGTCTGCGGCACGTCCTCGGTGATCTGCCGGATGATGGCACCCGGCACCGCCTGGGTCAGCGCGATGCCGTCGATGTAGGCTTCGACACGTCTGGATGCGCCCATGATATCAACTCCTTTGCGAGGGTTCCGCGCCTGCGGGCGCGGGCAGGGGGCTTTCCGATCGCCCCCTGCACCCCTTCGGGGCTCCACTCTTTTATCTTGGCTCCCCCTCTGGGGGAGCTGTCAGCGCTTGCGCTGACTGAGAGGGCTATCTCCTCACGGCCTCGATCTGCGCCTGGAGGGCGCCGTCGACCACGGGGGCGACCATCTCGCCGACCACGGTCTTGTCCATCATGATGATGGCCTGGATGTTGCCGTAACCCGCGCCCACGGCGGCGCGGCCATTGCCCACCGCGGCCACGGCCACGGGCTGACGGATGGCGGGGGCGCTGGCCAGGCCGGTCATCCGGGTCACCGCGTCGTCCACGCGCCAGGCCGCGCCGCTGATGCCATCGGCGAAGCCCTGGGAAACGAACTCGCCCAGGCGCTCCATCACCTTGGAGGGCGAGTGGATCATCATGATCTCCTGGATCGCGTCGGTAACGTACCCGGCGAGGCGCTTCGCCGCCGCGACCGCCGTGTCAGCGTTCTCCTCGATGCCCTGCGCCACGCCGTTGTCGATCTGGACGCCGATCTCCTTGGATTCCTCGGCGGCCGTTTCGCCGGCCTTGTCGCTCGCCTCTTCGATGTTGCCCTCGAGCACGTGGATCAGCTCGCTCGGGTCGTCCGGGATCATGCCGTCGAAGAAGTTCTTGTCGCTGTTCTTCTCGTGCCAGAGGTTCCACGCGGCGTCGAGCGACTCAGCGCCCTCGTGCTGCATCATGCGGTAGCGTGCCAACTCCACGTTGGCCTGGGCGAGCAGGTACATGTCATCGTCCGCGCCGTAGATCTTCGCGGCGTCCCCAAATTCCTTGAGCGCCTGCTGGTAGTTACGGAAGTCCTGCACCAGGCCGTCGTCCTTCATGGCGGCTTCGACCTTCTCAGGCGCGGCCGCTTCCTCGCGCAGCTGGTGCGAGACCTTGTAAAGCTCCTGCAGCCCCACGACCAGCGCGACCGGCACGGCGACCTTGGCAAGCCCGCTCAGGAAGCTGCTGACCTTGCCGAGGCCGGACATTCCGTTCATCTTGCCGAGGGAGTCCGCCATGGATCCCAGATTCGTCGCGTTCGCGTCGGTGACTGTCGTGCCGGCGAGCTTCGCCAGGAAGTCCTTCGCGCCGGTCAGCGCCGCGCCGCCCAGGCCCTTCAGCTTGTCCAGTACCGTGCCCAGCGCACCGAAAACCGATCCGCCGAAGGCAACCACCGATTTCAGCGCCGTCAGCAGACTGACCACCGGGCCGACCATCTTGATGGCTGCCATGCCGACCAGCGCGGTCTTCACACCGTCGAGCACTTTGTCCGGGTTATCCTTCACCCATGTCAGCGCCTCGCCGATCTGCTTCAGCACGTCCGCAGCGCCTTCCACCAGCTTATTGAAGTCCACATCCTTGGTCAGGGCGTCCACCACCGCCATGATGGCCTCGCTCAGCTTGCCCAGGGCTTCCTTGCCCTCCTCGCTCTGCGCCCAGGCGTTGGCCTTCTCGGTCAGCTCGGAGAACTTATCCGCAATGGTCTGCATGCCCGGCGCGAGACCGGCGGCGAAGTTGTTCTTGAGGGCCTCGCTGCTGACCTGGATTTTATTCAGGGAGTCGTTGAAATCGCCCAGGGCCTTGACCTGGTCATCGGAGAGCACCAGGCCGGCGGCCTTCGCGGCCTCGCCGTACTCGTCCCAGGCGCTTTTTCCTGCGTTGATCAGCGGCAGAAGCTCCTTGTACTTCTCGCCGAAGAGCTTCTGCGCGATGGCCGTGCGGGTCGACTCGTCCTTGACGTTCTTCAGGGCTGTCACGGTGTCCCAGAAGATATCCTTGGCGTCGCGCACCTTGCCGCTGGCTTCGCGGGTTCTCACGCCCAGGGTGTTGAACAGCTTGGCCGTCTCGGTGCTGCCGTCCGTGGCCTTCTTGCGCATCTCGTCGATGCCCTTGATGATGTCATCAACGTCGGTATCGACGAAGCGGGCGGCATAGCGCCATTTCTGCAGCTCCTCCATCGAGATCCCGGTCTGCGCGGACAGCGTGGCCAGATCATCCGCCCAGACGGAGGCCTCCGACACCAGGTTCCACACGGAGGTGCTCAGGTTTTTGATGGTGTCCACCACGCCGGAGGCCGTGGTGGAGATGTTCTTCAGCGCCGTGTCGAAGGCCAGGAAGTCCACCGAGCCCGTGTTGCTGCTGGCGTCAGCCATGGCGTCGGCAAAGTCATCCACCGCCCCGGAGGCGTTGTCGGCGCTGTCGACGACGGTCCGGAAGGCCTTGCCGTTCTTGTCCAGGCCCTGCTCATTGTTGGCGAGCTCATGGCGCAGGTTCTCCAGCTTGGCGGCGGCGCGGTTCATCTCGGCCTGCCACTTGCTGACCTGGTCGGAGTTCTCGCCGTACTTCTCGGAGGAGTCCTTCACCGCGCCGGAGAGGGCCTTGACGATGTGCTCCTGCTGGGTGATCTCGTCGCGCAGTGTCTTCGACCGGGTCTCCACCAGCTTCATGGCGTCGTTGTCGTTCTTGAACTGGGCCGCCGCCAGGGTCAGTTGGGTGCCGAGGTTGGCCAGGTTTTTCTTCGCGTCGGCGATCTCCCGTTTGAACTTTTGTTCGCCGTCGAGGGCGATGGTCGTTTTGATCTCGCGGTTCATGGCTCAACCTCCCTTGTGGTGCAGGAATCCGCGCCTGCGGGCGCGGGCCGGGGGCTTTCCGGTCGGTCCGGGGCTGCCGCCCGCTCTCCGCTGAAAACTCCATAACATGGAGTTTTCCGGGCGCTCCGAGCCCCCGGCACCCCTTCGGGCCCGCGTGTTTTCATGCGGAACTCAAATTCCTACACGTGTAGGAATTTCAATCGTAGATCTGGCGCTTCTGGCGCTTGATGCCGTGCTGGTCATCGTCATACCTGCGCCGCAGCACATACATATCGCATACGAAGCCGGGCTTTTGCCGCCCCAGCTGATCCAGGGCGATGCCGGCGATCAGGCCATAGGACACGACTGTGCGATAGGTCAGCCGGCCTCGGGGCTTTTTTTTTCGATCTCCTGCAGGGCAACGTCGACCTCTTCCTCCTCGCCCTGGTCTTCGGTGGTCTCCATGCTCATGCCCTCGCCGATGGCGGCCCAGATGGCCGTGATGGCCTGGGCGATCTGCGCGGGGATCATCTTGCGGGCGATGATCTCTTCGGTGATCTCTCCGTCTGAGAGAATCTCCAGCAGGCGGCGCACCGTGCGGATGCGGCCCTTGCCGGTCAGCTTGTCGGTGAGCTCGTCCACCATGCCGATCTCGTCCTCGATCTGCTCGAAGGCGTCCATGGTGAAGGTCAGTTTGTACTCGGTTCCGCCGATGGTAATGGATGCCATTGCTCTGCCTCCTTAGAGCAGGAGGCACTCAGAACGGTTGGTCATGAGTGCCTCCTTGGTTATTCGGGGATAGTTGGTCAGGTGATGCCGGCCTTGGTGTTCAGGAAGGTCTTGGCCTGGGCCTCGGTGTCGAAGTCCTGACGGATGCGGAACTTGGCCACGCCGGTGGCGTCGTTGTAGACGCCCATGATGCGGCCGGTGATGGTCGGGGTCTGCCACTCAATGCTCTCGGCCTTGGTCTGGCTGTTCTCGCTGGTCTCGGAGAACACGGCCTTGTAGTACCACACGGCCTGGTACTTGGTCACGCCGGCCTTGCGGCGCACGCGGATGTAGCCGAAGCCCACATAGTCCGCGCCCTCGCCCACGGTCTCATAGGCGCTCTCGGCGGCCTCGTCGCCCAGCAGGGCCACGCGGGCGGCGTCGGCGATGTCGTCCAGGCCCATCTCGATGGACATGGCGGTGACGCCGTTGTCGTCCTCAACGACCACGTCGTCGCCATAGAGCGGGTTGTCGTTGCGCGTGATGGTCAGGTTGCCGCTGATGGCGTGGCCCATCACCATGCCGCCGGTGTAGGTCAGGGCGGCGTTGGCGGGCTCGGTGGCCACCTTGGCAAAGACGGGGTAGCGCATGCCGATGAATGCCATTGTCTATCACTCCTTTGTTATAAACTCATTCCAGATTGCTTCCATGGCCGCCTGGCCGGCGACCTCCCCGCGGGCCTCGGCCTCATCCACCCAGTTGTCGGCCTTGATCTTGCTGGTGCCGTAGTGCAGGATGTAGGCTTTTTCCGCGTTGCGGGTGCCGGAGGCGTCCTTGCCCTGGGGCCACACGTCGATGCTGATGCTGTCGCCGTCGCGCTTTGGCGTCCTGGAGAAGCCGATGGAATCGATCATGGCGTGGGTGTCCCAGTGGCCGCGCTCTTCCGCGACTTCCTTCCAGGCCTGCTTCATGCACTCGGCCCCGGCGAAGATCATGCGGTCGAGGACGCCGTCGGCCTCATCGCCCAGGCGCCCCAGCTGCGACATGATATCGTCCATGCCGGCGAAGGTGAACTTGGCCACGGGATCACCACCCCTGACAGTCGAAGATGTGGTGGATGTAGCCGGTGTCGCGCTCATAGTCCACCAGGTGGGCCACGGCGACGCGGTCGTCGGCGTCCAGGGCGGCGAAGAGAGCAGCGGCCACGGGGTCGTTTTCGTCCCGGGTGAAGCGATCCACCTGGAAGCGCCAGCCCTCCAGGTGCTGATCGTCCGCTGTATACGGCAGGCGGCCGTTCTCGCGCCAGGTGGTGTAGCCCTCCTCGGTGGCGCGGCTCTCATAGTGCTGCGCATGAGCGTCGGCGGACACGACCAGGGCGCGGATCTCGTCAAGCGTCATGGGCGCGTCACCTCCAGGCTGATGTCGGTGTAAGGGTCGGGGCTGGTATCGTCCGCGCCGTGCCAGCAGCGGATGATGCTGTACAGGGGTTCGCCGTCCGGTACATCATCCACGCTGTGGACATCGGCCAGGGCGACCACGTCCATTTCCTTCAGGCCGCGGTTCTGGTGGACGCGGATGCGGGCATCCGTGTGCAGCTCCTTCCGGCCCTCGGTCTGAAACATGGGGCGGGTCTCGAAGTCGAGCTCGCCATACCAGCTCTGATAGATCCGCACGTACTGATAGCGCGGCTTCCCGCCCGGCAGGCTGATGTCTTGCCTGCGGAATACGGTGCACACGCCGCTGTCAAGGATCATGCGCTATCCCGCCCTTCACACAGCCACCGCTCGCGGCGCTGCAGCCTCAGCCACTCGGGCATGCCCGCCTGGCTGTCGCGGCTCTGGTAGTGCCAGACCGCGGTGTTGATGACGAGATCCATGTCCCGCGCGTTGTCCTGCAGGGTGATCCCGGCGCCCTCCAGCTCCAGGCACGCGGCCTGGAGAAAGTGCTGGAAGAGCGTGTCCAGGGAGGTGTCACCCTCCAGCCGGTTCATACGCGCCTTCATCAGCGCGAGGGCCTGCGTCATATTGATCGCCATCGGGTTCCACCTCCCTTGCTCTTATCAGGTGCCGGTCACGGTCACGGTGCAGCTGGCGGTCAGGCCGTTGCACGCGGCGGTGATCACAGAGGTGCCGGCAGCCACGCCCGTCACAGTGCCGTCGTCAGCGACGGTGGCCTTCGCGGTGGTGCCGGAGGTCCAGGTCACGGTGCCGTTGCCGGGCGCGGTGAAGGCCTGGAGCTTGATGGTGCCGTTGGCGGCCACGGTGGCGGTCTCAGTGTTCAGCGTGATGCTCTGCACGCTGTTGGCGTCGTCCGCCGCAAAGGTGAGGCTGGTGGTGGCGTCGGTGTTGTTGATGCCGATCACCACGAAGCCCTCGGCGATCACTGGCAGGCCGTCATAGCGGGCGGTGGCCTTGTAGACGGTCTTGTCCTCGATGAACTTGGCGTGCTCGCTCTCGGCCACTTCCACGCCGGCGCGCTCGGCCAGCAGGTAAAGGTCGCCGTAGCCGGCGATGATGTTGTTGTCCGGGATGTCCTCGATCTCGACGATGTCGCCGCCAAGGACGGGCATCTGGCCATCGATGCCGGTCACGATCGCGCCGGCCGCATTGAAGTTCATCGCCTCGGTGGCCAGGTACATGTGGGTCTTCGCGTTCATGGCGAAGAACTTGCCGCCGTTGCCATACTTGCCCTTGGCAGCCGCGAAGGCGGTGCCGATGCCCTGGAAGAGCTTGATGCCGGTGCTGTTGGCCACGGTGATCTTCGCGATGTTGGTGCTGCGCAGGTCGACCCAGGCGCGGGCGGTGGCGCGGTAGTCGGCGGGGGCGCTGCTCTGGGCCAGGCGGGTCACGATGCCCAGGGGCATCTTGGTGCCGGTGCCGTAGAGGATGGCCTTGTCCAGGGCGCGGCCGATGCCGCGGGTCAGGGCGTAGATCACCTGCTCAACCAGGCCGACATCGTTGTCTTCCTTCAGGGCGTTGCACAGGGAGATATGGGCGCCAACCTTGTAGCCGTCGACCTCGGCGTCATTGAAGACGAGGTCCATCTCGTTGAGGTTCGCGCACATCTCGGTCCAGACGGCCTCGGGCACGGTGCCCATCACGGTCTGGCGGGCCTTGCCGCCGACGACCTGGCGGTTGACGTAGGGCAGCAGTTTGGCGGTCTCGCCGACCTGCTCACGGATCAGGCCGAGGATCACCTCGGGGATCAGCAGGGCGCCGCCGGTCACGGCGCGGTTGTTCATGCCCAGCTCGCGCACGCGCTTGGCGAAGTCTTTCACGTCCTCGCGGGCGAAGAAGGCGCTGCGCTCGTTCATGGTCATGCCAAAGAAGTTCTTGCGGGTGTTCATGATGGTTACACTCCTTTCGGTGCCCTCATTGTCGGTGGGGTTGACGGTTTCTTCCACCTGCTGGGCGGCCTGGGCCACGGTCTCCTCGATCGCGTCCAGCTCCTCCTGCAGGGCCTGCACGGCGGCCTCGACCTGGTCGATGGCCTCACCGTTTTCGGTGGCTTCCTGGTCGATGGCCTGCATGTCGGCCTCAAACTGCTGCACGGCCTCGTCGACCGCGTCCTTGGCCTCCTGCTCGGTCTCTTCGGTGATCTCCTGCACCGCGGCCTCCAGATCCTCCTCGCGCTTCTTCATCGCGTCGCGGCGGGTCTGGATCTCCTGCTGCTTGGTGCGCAGCTCCTCGAGCTCCGCCTTCTTCGCGGAGATCTTCTTGGTGAGAAGCAGCTGCTTCAGAGCCATGTCATTCACTCCTCTCTGAGTGGTCGGTAAGGAAAGTGTTACGGCGCGGATACGCTGACAGCGCCGCGCACCCGGTCGAGGATCCCGCGCCGCCAGGCGTCAAGGCGCCTGGCCTTCATCGCGTCCACCTCGCGGCGGCGCGCCTGGATGGCGGTATCCTCGTAGGCCGGGAAGGTGACGCAGGAGACCTCATAGAGCCTCACGCGCTTGAGCGTGACGTGCAGCTTGCCCTCGTCCCAATCATCCTGCTCTTCCAGGATATCGAAACCGAATGAGCACTGGTTCACGTCCCCTCGCTGGACGCGGGCGTAAAGGTTCATGGCGTCGGTGTCGTTCTCATTGATGAGCACCGAACCCCACAGCCCCTTGTCGTCCGCTTTCAGGGTGAGGGTGTTCGCGGTGGTGCGTCCGAGCACCAGGCGCGTGTCATGGTCGATCAGACACCTGACGTCCTCCGTCAGCTGATCGTCGAAGGCGTGGGGATCCACGGTCTCCTCATAGTCCGGCCAAGGCTTATAGGAGCCCTGGAAGGTGGCGAAGTAGCCCTCGATGCGCTTCTCGCCGCCCTCGTCACGGGTCTGAAAGTGCGCCCGTTCCGTTGTCCGTTTCTGCATGTTCGTCACCTCCCTCAAGTTTTTTCTGGTCACCCAGCTTATTGGCCGGGATGTAATTTTCCAGCGCCAGCAGCTCGTCCATGTCAGGATCCGGCGGCATGCCGAGCCAGTCGCGCCACTCATTGCGGCGCATGGCCATGCGATCCACCATCTGGCTGCCGGCGGTGATCAGCTCGCTGATCGAGTAGTTGTACAGGCTCCGGGCGTTCAACCGGAAGTACATGCTCGGGCTGTAGAGCAGCTTCTTGGTCAGCTCCTGTTCGATGATGTGGGCGATGACCGACACGCGCGTGGACAGGAAGTGCTGAAACTCTTCACGGTTGAACTGCCCGATGCCCACCATGAAGGGCGGGACGCCGAAGATGGCGGCGACGGCGCGCTTGTCCAGCTCCAGGTTGTCCTTAATGGCCAGGTCTTCCATGGTGAGGGGCCTGACCTGCTCCACCGCGAAGGCCTCGGCCGGGATGAACCAGGGCGTCCCGTCGGCGTCCAGGTACTGCTCGCGCAGCTTGCGGCGGCCCTCGACGGAGGCAAAGTCCTCGTTCAAACCGTCCACCTTGACCACCAGGGACGGGGCCGGGCTCTCCAGGAGCGCCTTCCGGGTCTGGTTCGCCTGGCGGATCGCGCGCACCGCGTCCTTCAGGGACAGGGTATAGCCGCGGCCTCGCCAGGGCTGATCAGGATCAGGGTTGACCGCGAAGTGCAGCACCTCGTCCGGGTCGAAGATCCTGCCGCCGATGTTGACGGTGTAGTCCTCGCCGTTGGCCGCGAAGCTGACGCGAGACGGGGGCGCGGGCTTGAGGTCGGCCAGCAGGCCGTCCCGGTAGCTCGGCAGCACCACGCAGTTGCCCTCGGTGAGCAGGGTGCGCGTCACCCAGGCCATGAAGGTCGAGCGGGTCATGTGCCGCGCCGGGTCGATGTCCAGCTTCTTGGCCAGCTCATTGCGGATCCGGACGTCGCCGCCCTCCTGGTTCTCCATCAGGTGGATGGTCATGGCCGCGATGAGATCCGCGTAGATCCCGACGCACATCTGCACCTCGGGGCACTGGCTCACGGGCCGGTAGCCGTCGCCGATCAGCACCTTCCACTGGTCGGGGTCGCACAGAAAGGCGGTCTTCCCGCTGTTTTCCGTGGTGACGGCTGCAGTGTCATCGCGGCGGTACCTCGCGGGCGCGTCGCGGCCATAGCGGGAATTGCGTGCTTTCTTCCCCATGCGGGATCAGCTCCTTTCTCAGTCCCCGAACCAGGACTTGGCCCGGCCGGCTTTTTCCAGACACTCCAGCATCCTGACGCAGGCGAAGACATCCGCGTCAAAGACGTCGATGCGGTGCTCCGGCTGGATCTTCTCGTACTGGATCATGTCGTCGGTCTTTTCGATCGCCCGCACGTTCTGGATGCAGTACTCATAGGGCTCGGCGCCCAGGTAGTACAGGCGGTCGTTTTTCGCCTGGGCCTCGATGTGGCGGAAGCCCTCGCTCTTCTTGTAGAAGTACTGGGGCTGATCCACGATGGTGAAGCCCGCGCGCTTCATCCCGATGAAGTACTCTCTGCAAAATTTGCGGTCGTGGCCGACCTGCTGGATGGCGAAGCCGCGCTTCTTCATCTCGACAAACCAGTTGACCACGCTCTGGTGATCGTTGGTCGGGGCGTTGCACAGGGTGAGCCATCCGTCGTCCTTCCAGCCGAACAGCGGGATGTTGTCCTCGTCGGCCTTCTGTGTGGCTGCCACGATCGGGAACCAGCAATGCGGGATGACGATGTCGATGCCCTTGTGCTGGCCGTGGAGCGCGGCGGCGGTCAGGTCGTGCAGCTTGGAGAGGTCAGCCCCGCCGTACCACTTGACGCCCAGGCCGGCGAGATACTTCAGCTTCTCCTCCCGCGTCCACAGCGGGTCGATGCCCAGGGCCTCCTCGGCCCGGCGGTTGCTCCGCCTGAACTCGTCCACGTTGAAGTAGCTCTTCATGGACGAGGTGAAGACGTTGAGCGAGCGGGACAGGAAGTCCTTGCGCTGCTGGGGGTCATTCTGGGCCTGGGCGGCGTCGTTGAGCATATCCGCCGGGCGGATGGTCACGCCATAGGACGGGTTGGCCTTGCGGTGCTGCACCTCGGAGAGGTAGTCCACGTCGCCGTTCTCGTCCTTGTCCGCCGAGCAGATGAAGATAAAATACTGGTCATCCTTGGCGATCCCGCGCAGCACCTTGCGGCAGTACTCCACGCGCTGGGCGCAGAAGCCGGTGCCATCGTCGCCGGCGGTCGTGATGGCGATCGTCAGCTTGTTGGTGTAGGCCTTGGAGGCCTCCTTGATCCGGTTGTACTTCTGCGGGTTCTTGTAGGCGTGGATCTCGTCCGCGATGCCCACGTTGCAGTTGAAGGAGTCCTGGTTCTTGCCGTCGCCGGCCAGGGCGTTCAGGCTGATGGAGCCGCCCGCCAGGGAATTGTGGCGGATGGCGTGGTCGACGTTGTTGTCGAGGATCTGCCAGCCGCGCTTGATGGCCTCCTTCTTGTTCCGGTTGAGGGAGTTCGTGACGTTGTACTCCCAGTTGTCGTAGGTCTCCCGGGCCTGCTTGAGGGTCTCGGCCACGACGTACACCTTGGAGCCGGACGCCCGCTCCAGCATCGCCACGCCGTAGGCGAAGGCTGCCACGAAGGCGGTCTTGCCGTTCTTGCGCGGGATGAAGATCAGGGCCTCCTTGACCACGCGCTCCCGGCTGCCGGGCTTGAAGAAGACCAGCATGCCGTAGCAGCAGAACTTCTCCCAGGGTTCCAGGCGCAGGGGCTTGCCGCGCAGGGGCACGGCGTCAAGCGTCTCGCCCTGGCGGTGGCGGAAGGTCGCCTCGATGATGCCGATGACGAAGTCGGCGTCACGGGTGTGCACCTCGAAGGCGGGATCCTGGAGCATGCGCAGGAAGCGGATCGCGCCCAGCATGCGGTCGATGCCGGCGACGATCTCCCCGCAGGCGATGCCCGTGGCGTACTCCATGACCTCGCGGGCGTACTTGCCCTCGGGCCAGGTGGACGCCAGGATGTCGCCGCCCTGGGTGATGACGGCGCGCTGGTTGACCGGTGAGCGCGTGCAGATGTTGTGGGCCTCTTCCTCGGTCAGCGGGATGCCCGCCGGCGAGAGCAGCTGCTCGCTCATATGCCCAGCCCCCTCAGCGCGTTGGCCAGCGGGTCGTCCTCTTCGTCCTTGGACTTGGAGAAGACGGCGTCGTTGATCTTCCGCGCGGAATCGGCGGTCATGCCCAGGGCGCGCTCATGCTCCAGGGCGGTGCGGCGCAGGCGATCCTGGCGATCCATCAGTTTGAGGCTGTTGGTGATGTTGTTCAGCTGCGCCAGGAGCTTGTCCAGGTCGTCGCCGTCCTCCAGCTCCATGATGTGATCCAGGCACTCGTCCAGCTTCGCCAGGATGGTGGGAACGGTGTTGTTCATGGCCTCGGCGTCCACGTAGATCTGAGCGAGGCGGCAGCGCGTGCGGGAAAACTCCACGCGGTACACGCCCAGGGCCTTGCACGCCTTGCCGATCTCGTCGCGGTATTGCTTTTCTGTCACGCTGCTCACCTCCATTTCTCAAAATTTTCGTGGATTTTCGCCCCGGGGAGGGAAAGACT
>CAMVBO010000003.1 GCA_947165745.1 uncultured Clostridia bacterium
TGGCAAAGCCCGGTGAGATCCCCGTCTGGCGGCAGCCCACAGGAGCGCAGGACGCCTACAACAAGGGCGACCGGGTGCACTATCCCGACGCGGACGGACCGGTGTATGTCAGCATCGTGGATGCGAATACCTGGGCCCCAGATGTATACGGCTGGGAGCTGGCGTAATGCCCTACCGCAAAGTGACGTACATGGAGCAGGTCCTGTATCTGCTCCTGTACGGGATAAAACATGGATTTGGAGGTGAGGAGCGTGACAGAAAAACAGCTTCGCACAGAAATCGTAAACCAGGCAAAAAGCTGGGTAGGCCGGAAGGAAAGTGACGGCACCCACCGGGTGATTATCGACGTCTACAACTCGATCTATCCGCTGCCGCGAGGCTACCGCATGACCTACACCGACCCCTGGTGCGCCACCTTTGTGAGCGCCTGCGCCCAGGTCTGGGGCCTGACCGGGATCATCTTCCCGGAGTGCGGCTGCATCCCGATGATCAACCTGTACAAGCAGCACGGACGCTGGATGGAGGACGACGCCTACGTCCCGCAGCCGGGCGACGTGATCTTCTACGACTGGCAGGACAGCGGCGTGGGGGACAACGTGGGCGCCTCTGACCACGTGGGCCTTGTGGCCAGCGTGGACGGCGACGTGATCAACATCATCGAGGGCAACTGCGGGAACATGGTGCAGTACACCGCCCGCAAAATCAACAGCCGGTACATTCGGGGCTATGGGCTTCCCGATTATGCCAGCATGGCTAACGAGGAAGAGGAGCCGGAGCAACCGGAGGAGCCGGACGTGGTCATTCCGGACGAGGAGCCGGAGGTGCCCACCTGGACCGTTGAGGTGCCGACGCTGGAGTACGGCCACATCGGCGGCTATGTTGCCGCTGCCCAGGCGCTGCTGACCCTGCGCGGCTTCGGCGTGGGCCCTGACGGCGCGGACGGCGACTATGGCAACAACACCCGCAGAGCTGTGCTGGCCTTCCAGAGGGCCTGGGGGCTGGCACAGGACGGGATCATCGGCCCGGCCACCTGGGGTGCGCTGCTGCGCGGCTGAGGGGGTGACGAGGATGCAGATCATATTAAGCTGGCAGACCATCGTCAGCCTTGCGGCTGGCATCGCGGCGCTGATCGCGCTGCTGGGCTACCTTTTCAAGGGGTACGATTTCGTGAACAGACAGAAGAAACAGGACGAAGAGATCAAGGCCATCCGCAGCGAGCAGGCCCTGCTGACGGTTGGCGTTCTGGCGTGCTTGAAGGGCCTGAAGGAACAGGGCTGCAACGGCCCGGTGACCGAAGCTATCAACAAAATCGAGGCGCACCTGCTGGAGCAGGCGCACAGAGAATGAGAGGAGAACAGCATGAGCATTCCTGAAATTGCCACTGTGGCAAGCGTGGTAGTCATCTGCTACCTGATCGGCATGATCATCAAGGCCAGTCCCCTGGACGACAAGTGGATCCCCATCTGCGTGGGCATCGCCGGCGGCATCCTGGGCGCGGTTGGGATGACGGTCATCCCCGGCTACCCTGCCGACAATATTATGGACGCCATCGCGGTGGGCATCGTCTCCGGACTTGCCAGCACCGGCGCGAACCAGATCGGTAAGCAGCTTACCAAGTAAGCACCAGGTAAATCAGGGGGAGGCTTCGGCCTCCCCTGTTTCATTGCCATTTTCATTGCCAATTCGGTGTATTTGAGCGCCTGACAAAGCGCTTTTTCACGCTTGCAAATGTGGTAACGGTGTGGCAACGGATTGCAGGCAGTCAGAACATAATGAGTGGAAAAGTGAAGAGAAAAAGAAAAAGCCGAAGGTTTTGATAACCTTTCGGCTTATTTCTGTTGGTGCTCCAGCGGGGATTCGAACGCCGCTTCCGTGTCCTATCCTACGCAGAATCAGCGGACTTTTTAGAATCATTGCCATTTTCATTGCCATTTTTGCCGGCCAGGAGGGCTTCAAAGTGGGCGTTGACCTTGTCGGCAGCGGCCTGGGCGCCCTCGCTCATGACGTCGGTGTAGACGGTCTTGCGGACGTGGTCATTGGCGTGGCCGGTACGGCGGTTGGCATAAACGCTGGGGATGTTCAGCAGCTCCAGGATGGTGGCATTGGTATGGCGGAAGCCGTGGAGGTAGCCGTGCGGGATGCCGGCGCGCTCACAGACGGTATCGATCCCCTGCCAGATGCCGGCGGTGGACATCGTGAAGACGTACTCCCCTTCCTTCGGCAGCGCGTTCAGCTTGTCCAGGATGTAGGGCGGGCAGAGGATGGTGCGCTGGGAGGTCTTGTTCTTCGTCTTCTTCTCCACCAGCTTGTGGGACTTGTCATAGACCCGGGCGGTGCGGACCGTGATGGCGCTCTCCCCCACATCCTCCCACTTGAGGCCCATGATCTCTGAGCGGCGGAGGGACAGCCACAGGGCCAGGAGCCCGGCGCATTCTGTCTGGCCGCCGTAGTCCGCGAGAGCACGCAGGAGAGCGCCCAGCTGCTCCTCAGAGTACACAGGCGGCGTTTTCTGCGGCGCGGTATCCGGGAGAACCAGGTCGTCATAGCGCACGCCTGTGGCGCTCTGGATGAGGCTCCAGGCCTCCCACACGGTCTTCGCGGAATAGGTACGCAGATCCTCGTTGATGGCCTTCTGGACGGCGGCCTTCGTCAGGTCCTTCACCCGCAGCGGCATGAGCTGCTGCAGATTCTTCCTGGCCTTGCGGTCGTAGCCGTCGATGGTGGCGGGAGACCGGGTCTTCTCCCGGGCCTTGATGTAATCCGCCACCAGGTCCTTCACGATCCGGTTGTCCGGCTTCTTTGCCTCGATCAGGCCCAGCTTGGCGGCGCGGGCCTTCGTATAGTACTCCTCCTCCGTGGCGGCGGAGACGGGCACCCGCTCCCCCTTGACCGTGACCCGGCCAAACCAGGTGCCGGAGGGCAGCTTCTTCGGAGGCGGGACCTTGACCTCCGCGGCATCCTCCTGCAGCTTCTTCCCACACCACGGGCAGAAGCGGCTGTGATCCGGGAGGTCGTCCGATTTACAGTATTTGCATTTCATTTCATTTATAGTTCGGCCTGGGGAGTTTCTTGTCCAGCAGGACCTTGCCGAAGTAGACACAGTTCTGGCCGGTGCCGCGGCGGATGGTGATGTTGGCATCCTGCCGGTTGGGGTTGGCGGAGAGCAGATAGAACTCCCCGGCATAGCCAGGGCAAAACTGCTTGCAGAACATGTCCCCATCCACAAAGAAGACGCCGGGATCGAATTCCTTCAGGGGCGCGTCCCTCTTGATGTAGACCCGCTGGCCGTCCTGGATGTATGGCTCCATGCTGTCGCCCTGGATCTCGATGCAGAAGTCCGCGTCCTGGGGCGCATCAGGCGGCAGGGGCACGTTCTCGTACTCCTCGCCTTCAATGGGGGAGGCGTAGCCGGCGGCGGCAGGCACCAGGTAGTGGCGGATGTAGCGGATGGGCGGCGCGGGATCCTCCGCCACCTCGTAGCGGGAGAGGACCGTCATGACCGTGCGCTTGTCGATCTCGTCGGCCCGGCGATAGAGCTTGACCAGGTGGGACTCCTCGTGGGAGAGGGCCGGGGCAGCGCTTTTTATGTCGACAGGAGATGCTTCTTGCTCTTCCCAGCCCATAAGATTGGCCACCGTCGTGTCCAGCGCTTCCGCTATCTTCACGACTGTGGACTGCGTGATGTCGTTTACATTCGTTTCGATTTTTGAGATGGCCGCCTTAGACTTGTATCCCATTTTCTTTGCGAGCTCGTCCTGGGTCAGGCCAATCTCTTTTCTCCTTTTTGAAATGCGATCTCCGATGGTCATGGGATCACCTCCTTTTTCAATAGTACATTACCACATAATATATTCTTCGTCAACTATTTTTGAGAAAATGCGAAATAAGTGTTGACATTCCGTCGACTACATGCTATATTAACGATGTCGACGGTGAGTCGACTATGAAGGAGGTGAAAAGCAGTGACCGATACCATTCGACTCAACGGCATCATCAACGAAAGAGGCCTGAAATACTCTTTTATCGCAAAACATCTGGGGCTTAGTCCCTATGGATTCGCTCGAAAGCGCAATAATCTCTCCGATTTCACAGCATCTGAGATTGATAAGCTCTGCGAGCTGCTCCATATCGACAACGTCGAGGATCGTTTTGCGATTTTTTTTGCGCAGCAGGTTGACGCAAAATCGACAATCACACAGTAAAACAAAAGACCTTTTGCTGCTAAAACAAGGCTGCCCTGGGATCAGAACACCGGGCGTCGTTCCCGCCCAGCGTTCCTTTCACCATATTGTTTTCGGCGCAGCGCAGGCAGAGCGCTACACTCATTCGCTTGCGCAGGCTGAGGGTGGCCCGATGCGATGCCAGCCGGAACGAACGGCTTGCTTAGCTGCGTCCCCACGCACTACGGATGGGAGCCGCCGGCGTCTCTACCGCCGGTCTGTGCGCAGGCTTACGGAAAACACAGGAATGGTTTCATGATGCTAAGAAGATCCGCAGAAGCGGCCATAGCGATCATTCCCCCTTTCCAGGCCCCGGGGCAAAGTCTCCCGGCCAGGGCAGCCTTATTTTAGCAGCAAAGGGAAACGAACGCAACACAAAAGACGCCCACACCGAAGTGCAGACGTCTTCCGTTCTCCCACACCGAAGGGAGAGGGTGCTGCTGGAGCAGCACCAGGTGCATTATACACCGGACGGGGGATGGATGCAAGAGAGAGGAGGAAAAAGCATGAAGGAAGAAAACGTCTGGCTGTGGCTGATCGCAGCGGTCACCTGGCTGGGGACGATCTGGATGCTGCTCAGGCCGCTGATGTAGGAGGACACCTCATCCGGTGCTGCGCACCGCGGGCCGTCGAGGACGCCGGCCCCTACAAACAAGAAAGGAGGAAACACAATGGCACGGGAATTTTTGACCGACGAGGCCGTGGAGGAAGAGATCGCCCGGCTGCAGGCTTCGCCGCTGGTGAAGCTGGCACGACGCGAGGAGGCGATCCGCTACCGGAGGCGGCAGTACATGTACGCCCTTCGCAGCTACGAGAAGAAGGGCAAGGCCCTGGCGGCCCAGGGCGTGACCCTGGCGAGCCTGGAGGCCCTGGGCGAGGACATCGACACGGAAGGAGGGTATGAGGAATGACGAGGGAGCAGGCGGAAGACCTGATCGTGGCGAAACTGGACGAGATCCGCAAGATCGCATGGGCTTATGCGCCGGACATGCACGGGCTGCATATGTGCCTGATGCGGGAGAACGAAAGCGTCCAAGTCTTCAACAGTTTCCCGGACTTCCTGCCGGAGGAAGAGATCGAGGCTCAAAAGCTGAACGCCTACAAGAGCGCGAACACCCACGGGATCTACCGCTGGGATCGCGGGAAGGAGGGCGACGATGCCTAAGACCAGGTTGGACAAATACGCTAAGCCCAAGTATCCGCCCATCGACCTGGCGCTGGGCATGGTGCTGGCCCGCAAGGAAGCGATGGGCCTGGACCTGCAGACCCTGGCGGATCTGGCCGGGCTGAGCTACGGCCACGTCAGGTCCGTGTGGGGCAAGAGCCCGGCGGAGTGGTCCAAGGAGACCCGTGACAAGCTCCTGGCGGCGCTGGGCCTGAAGGCGCGGCTGGTGATCGAGGACGCTGGGGATGCGTGACACCTCATCCGGTGCTGCGCACCACCTTCCCCTCAAGGGGAAGGCAGAAAAAGAGCCGCCCCGGTGCTGCAACACCGAGACGGCAAGGAGGCGGGGCCATAGGCCCCAGAAAGGATAACTGATTATACCATGAAGCTGCTATCAAAAGCAAGAGAAACTTCCATCCAGCAACAGATCCTCTCCCAGGCGGACACGATCCGCTACCTGAAGGGCGAGATCACCAAGCTGGAGACGGAGAACCGGATGCAGGCCGAGCGGATCGCGGGCCTGGAGGCGGTTCTGTACGGCGCCGGGATCCTGGACAAGGACGCGGTGCTGGCCAGCGACGGCGACAAGGCCTGGTACGCCGATCAGGTGCTGGAGCGGCACGAGGGTGACACCTCATCCGCCGCTGAGGCGGCACCTTCTCCTCAAGGAGAAGGCATGGGAGGTGCGGTATGAAGTACTTTGCCGCCGGACTATTCCTGCTGGCCGGGAACGAAATCATCAGCCTGATGGTGCTGATGGTGATGATGGGGATGTTCTTCTTTGACATCGCCCGCGCAAGAACGGAGGGACGCCATGAGTGATTTGAATCTGCAGCATCCGGAGATCTCCTGGGCCGAGCGGACGGGTTTCCCGTCCTGGTGCCAGGAGGTCCTGGGGGACTTCCCGGAGGAGGAAGAGTCCACGCTGAGCGACCGGGAGGAGATCGTGCTGGACGCGATCCCATTCGGCAAGGACCGGGCCGTGACCCGGGAGTACCTGACGGCGAAGACCGGCCTGCCGGACCGGCAGGTGCGCAAGGCCATTGAGGAGATCCGGCGCAACCACATCATCCTGAACGACCAGGACGGCAAGGGCTACTACCGCAGCTACGACCTGGACGACATCGAGCGCTTCTACCGCCAGGAGCGGGCCAGGGCACTGGCGGTGCTGTACCGGATGAAGCCCATGCGGGTGCTTTTGAGAGGAGGCGGAAGGATATGAGCAAAGACAAGCTGAAGCCTGTGAGCAAGGCCCACATCCGGTACAAGACCAGCGACGGCAAGGTCGTGCCGGGCGCCACGACGATCACGGGCCTGCTCAACAAGCCCTACCTGATCAAATGGGCCAACGACCTGGGGCTGGAGGGCATCGACTCCTCCACCTACACCGACGAGGCAGCCAAGACCGGCAGCCTGGCCCACGCGATGATCCAGGCGGACCTGCAGGGCGACAAGCTGGACATGGACCAGTACAGCAAGATCCAGGTGGACCTGGCGGAGAATGCGCTGCTCTCCTGGTTCGAGTGGAAGAAGCATCGAGCCCATCTACTGCGAGGTGCCCTTTGTTTCTGACCGCATGAAATACGGCGGGACCGTGGACTGCTACTGCAAGCTGGACGGCAAGCCCACTCTGCTGGACTTCAAGACCGGCAAGGCCATCTACCCGGAGTATTTCGTGCAGCTGGCCGCCTATGCGGAGCTGCTGCGGGAGGCCGGGCACCCGGTGGACGAGTGCAGGATCCTCCGCGTCGGGCGGGACGCCACGGAGGGCTTCGAGGAGAGGAGCGTAGCGGACACCCGCAAGTGGCTCGATATTTTCCGGCATCTGCTGGACGTTTATTACCTGAAGAAAGAGGTTGGATGGAAATGATGAAGGACAATCTGGAGATCCTGGAGCTGGGATGGGACGTCCCACAGGACGCGAAGAAGCCCATCAGCGGCGGCAGGCTGAACGGCAAGACCGATATCTCCCCCATGTGGAGGATCAAGCGCCTGACCGAGATGTTCGGCCCCTGTGGCATCGGCTGGTGGTACGTGATCAAGGACCAGCGCCTGCTGGAGGGCGCCGACAAGGAGGTCAAGGCCTTCGTGGACATCGACCTCTACTACCGCTGGGGCGAGCAGGTGAGCCAGCCGATCCCCGGCGTGGGCGGCAATACCTTCGTGGAGAAGGGCGGGAAGTACACCAGCGACGAGTGCTTCAAGATGGCGCTGACCGACGCCATCAGCGTGGCGGCCAAGGCCATCGGCGTAGGCGGCAGCGTCTACTACGGCGGCGAGAATACAAAGTACAGCAACGACAGCGGCCCCTCTCAGTCACTTCGTGACAGCTCTCCCCGGCGCGGGGCGAGCCAAGCGCCTGCACCGGAGCCGACGCAGGCAAAGCCATTCACCTGTGACTGCTGCGGGAAACCACTGGCCCCCTACAAGGACCGGGAGGGCAGGAATGTGAGCCTGCGGGCCCACGCGGAGCGCAGCATGCAGAAGTTCGGCAAGGTCCTGTGCCTGGACTGCATGCCCAGAGGATGACGCATGGAGATCACCTCTGTGAGATACCTGGACGGGGAGCTGCGGCTGGGCTGCAGCCCCCGGGACGGGATCCGGGCCAGCTACGAGCTGAAGCCCGGGGAGTATGAGATCAAGCGCAAGCCGAAGAAGCGGAGCCTGACGGCGAACGCCTACGCCTGGGTCCTGATCGATAAGATCGCCGCGGAGATGCACCTGCCTCCCCTGGAGGTCTACCGCACAGCCATCGACCAGCTGGGCGGGGTGACCGCCTCCATGATGAGTTGCCGGGAAGCGGCGGTGGAGGACTTCATCCGCAGCTGGGAGAGCGGCCACCTGGGCCGCCAGGTGCGCCGGCTGGGCGAGCAGGACGGCTGGGTGGACCTGATGGTGGTCTACGGCAGCAGCGACTTTGACCGGAAGCAGATGGCCAGGCTGCTGGACCGACTGGTCCAGGACGCCCAGGCGCTGGGAATCGAAACCAGGTCTCCCGAAGAAGTGGAGAGCCTGCTGAATTCATGGAATAAAAACTGAGAGATTGTCCGCTTCGCGGGGACCTCATCCACCGCAAGCGGTCCCCCTTCCCCGTGCGCGGGGAAGGCTGAGACGAAAGGAGAATTGCAATGCTGAACAAGATCGTGATCATGGGGCGCCTGACGAAAGATCCGGAGCTCCGCTACACCCAGAGCCAGACGCCGGTGGCCAGCTTCACGGTGGCCGTGGACCGGGACTTCAAGAACCAGGACGGGAGCCGCAGCACCGACTTCATCGACTGCGTGGCCTGGCGGGCAGGTGCGGAGTTCGTCTCCAAGTACTTCCGCAAGGGCAGCATGATCGTGGTATCCGGATCGCTGCAGAGCCGCCGCTGGCAGGACAGGGACGGGAACAACCGCACGTCCTGGGAGATCAACGCGGAGAACACCTACTTCGGCGAGAGCAAGCGGGAGAGCAATCCGCCTGCGGCGGGGACCTCATCCGGCGCAAGCGCCACCTTCCCCGTGCGCGGGGAAGGCAGACAGTACGGCAACCCCAACGTGAGCGCCGGCGGGTTCGAGGATCTGGGACCGGGGGCCGGAGTGGGAAACCCCTTCGTAGGCGGTGACCAGATAGGCATGGAGGATGACGAAGGCGGAACGCTGCCTTTCTAAATGGAGGATGATATGGCGGAGAAACGGATGTTCACACAGAAGATCATAGACTCTGACGCCTTCCTGGACATGCCGCTCTCAGCGCAGGCCCTGTACTTCCACCTCTGCATGCGGGCAGATGACGACGGCTTCGTCAATAACCCCAAGAAGATCACCCGCTACGTCAGCGCATCGGAGGACGACCTGAAGCTGCTGATGGCAAAGCGCTTCCTGATCGGGTTTGAGAGCGGCGTGATCGTGATCAAGCACTGGCGGATGCACAACACCCTGAAGAGCGACCGCTACAACCCAACGGACTACCAGGAGGAATACGCGAGGCTCACAATCAAGGCGAACAAGGCCTACACGGAGCGCGCCGAGGTCCCGGCTCTTCCGGAACCGGAATGGAGCCAGATGGACGACAGCCCGGAACCGGAGTGGAACCAAAGTGGAACCAAACCGGAACCAAACCGGAACCGGGATGGTTCCAAACCGGAACCTCAGATAAGAGAAGATAAGAGAAGAAAAGAAAAGATAAGTATAGAGGGTAGTGCGTGCGCGCCGCGCACGGCCACCCAGATCGCGGAGGAAGTGATCGCCGGATGGAGCGCGGAGCTGCAGACGGCCGTTCGGGACTGGCTCTCCTATAAGAAGGAGAAGCGCCAGGGCTACAAGGAGACCGGGCTGAAGAGCCTGCTTTCCCAGATCCGCCATGAGGCGGACGAGCACGGGGACGAGGCCGTGATCCAGGTGATCCGCACCAGCATGAGCAGCAACTACCAGGGCATCGTCTTCGACAGGATCCAGGGCAAGCGCCGCAGCCCGGCCTACGCCAGCTCCGGAAAAGCGCAGGGCCTGAGCAACTCCGAGTGGGACGAGGTGATGGCCAGGATATGAACCTTGACCGGAACGGATACGGTCCGATGCTGATCCCGTGGGAGAACGGATGCTTCGTGTGCGGCCGCAACGGGCCGTTACAGCGGCACGAGATCTTCCACGGGCCGTATCGGGCGAAGAGCAAGCGTTACGGCTGCTGGACCACCATCTGCCAGGGCTGCCACGACAAGGTCCACCGGGACGCGCTGCTGGACCGGAAGCTGAAGGTGATCTTCCAGCACCGGGCCATGAAGACCTACGGCTGGGACATGGACCAGTGGCGCCAGGTCTTCGGCAAGAACTACGAGGAGGAAGGCTATGATCTGCCCGCCGGATTGCCCGGGGAGGACGGCGACCTGCCACGGGGACTGTGAGTACTATTTGAACTACTGGGCCGGGAAGCGGCGCGAGAACGCGGAGCGCGCCCGGCAGAACGAGGCCGACTTTGTGGCAAAAGAGGCCAGGGAAAAGGCGCTCCGCCAGCGGCGGGACGCACTAAAAAGGAGGAAAAGAAAGTGAAGAAAATCAGCCTGGAAGAGTTTCAGAAGGTCGTGACCGCACGCTTTCTGTACGACGAGAGCTATGGGCAGATTGCCTTTGAGATGGGCCTGGCGGCGGATACCGTGGCCGCCATGTGCAGCACGTTCACGATGCTGAAGAACGGCGAGACCGAAGAGCTGGTGAAGAAGCTGCGGCGGAAACACTACTCCGACAGCATCATCAAGCTGGCCGCGGAGGCGCTGAAGACGGAGATCCCGGCGGACGTGCTGCAGGCGATGACCGAGCGGCGGGACGCGGCCCTGGCCAGGCGGGTCGCAAAGAAGATGGTGGAGGAGATGGGGACGACTCCGGTCGTTGAGGAGGCGCCTTCGGCGGGACCTCATCCGTCAGCTGCGCTGACACCTTCCCCGTGTGCGGGGAAGGCTGAAGAGGCGCCGAAGGGCAACGACGCGCTGTACTTCATCCGGATCCTGGAGGAGCTGCACGAGCAGAACCAGCTGCTGCGGGATCTGCTGGACGTGGTGATCCCCAAGTGGGCCGGCGACCTGAAGGACAACCAGAACGCCAACAGCGACGTGCTGGCAGGGCTGCTGCGGGAGCAGGGCCAGGCGCTGGACGCCATCCGGTGCAACACCAGGAAGCGGGGGCTGTGAGATGATCATCGTGATTTGCGGGCTGGGCGTGTGCCTGATCGCAAGCATGGCGCTCAACTTCAAGCTCATCGACGAGCTGGAACGGGCAGGCAAGAGGCTGGAAGAGATGGAGAAGGAAAGGGTGTGGTGACATGAGTCAGTACGACTGTGTTTGCGAGAAGCCGATGATGGGGAGCACAACTGCTCCCCAGGCACCCCGGGAGCCTAATACACCGCCCATCCTGGGCGTCCAGTTGGCCCGGGTGACGGAGGCCATGTTGTGCGCTGTGGAGAATGCGGACGCCATCCGGCGCTTCGCCTGCGACCGGTCCGTCCCTATCGACAAGCGGGAGGGCGAGAGCGTCACGAGCTACCTGGCCTGGTATTTCCGGACGCTGCAGAGCCTGATCGACGGGCTGCGGGATATCCGGGAGGTGATCCGATGATCTGGATGATCGCATGGGTCGCCCTGGCCTTCGGCTACTGGCGGGTGTGTCAGGCCGGAGCAGAGGAAGATGAAAGGGCTGGGTTGAAGTAATGCCTACAGTTGACGAGATCCGCACGGAATGGAAGGGCATCCGCTCTGCTCTTGGAAACCTGATCTGCTATATCGACGGCACGACGGCGCAGATTGAAACGCTGAAGGACCTGCAGACAAGCTGGCAGAAGGGCTATGACTGCGGGCACCAGGACGGATACAAAGCCGGTGTGGATTCAGTCGTAACCGACAGCCGTGCCCTGGTGAAGACACGATGGGCAGAGGTCCATGTTGACTTTTCCGGGGATGCGGATTTGCAGATAGCGAGTATGCTCTGCGGGAACTGCCACCGCTGGCACAATGAAGTCTACCACTACGGGAACCCGATTGAGTTTGCGAACTACTGCCCGTTCTGCGGGGCTGACATGAAGGCGGAGGAGGGCGAGACATGAAAGGCCGCTACAAGAAAGAGACAGCCCGTGAATATCCAGCTGATGTGCTACGGCATCGCGGTATCTATTGCAGTAGCCGGGAGCGAATCAAGTGGTGCAAGAAGTATCTGAGCCGTATTTACAGGCGGCGAAGCAAGGCAGAGGAGGGCGAGTGATGACACCTCTTGAAAAGGCAAGGGCCGAAGAAGGTCGCGTCAATTACTGCGACGAGTGCGAACAGTTTGAGATTGTCGGCAAAGCCGCATATTGCAAAGTCGATGGCAAGTTGATTCACCCGATAATGATGGCGCGAGGGCAAGGGACTGGCCCAGCGTGGAACTGCAAAAAGAGACGGAAACCCGTCACCAACGCCGACCGCCTCCGCGCCATGAGCGATGAGCAGCTGGCGGATTTATTCAAGGACCATTTCTGCCCGATGCTGATTGGCGCAGCTATGGACTGTCAGAATTCGTGCCGCCAATGCTGGCTCGACTGGCTCAAAGAGGAGGCTAAAGGATGAGTGAACGGCTGACCAGATGGGAAGGGCGGGACGAGGACGGGCCCAGAGCCGTGCTGGTGAAGCGGGACGGGCCCTTCGCCCCGATCCTGCAGGAGGCGCTGCGGAAGCTGGCGCGGTACGAAGATATGGAGCAACAACTGGAGGAGGATCTTCCACGTGATGTTGCGATATGCGGGAGTTCGACAGAAGCAACTCTCTATGCGATTGAGCATTATGTGTTGGTTTCAAAACACGAAAAGTCATAGGAGGTGCGAATGATCACCAAAGAGGATAAGGTCAAGCAGGCGCTGGTCATGATCGACAGCGCCATGCGGAAGCGGCGCTGGGTGCGGGACATCCTGATCGAGGCCGAGCAGGACCTGGCCAGGGCCAGGGCGCTGATGCGGGAGGCGGGGGCAGAATGAATCAGAAGCAGGAAAAGCGCAGGAGGCTGAACGCCAGGATTGACCACATCGAGGCCTTTGCACTGTGGCTGATGGAGGAGCCGCCCATGTGGAGGGTATTCTCCTGGCATGCGTGGAAGAAGCGCAGGCCGGTGTTCCGGGAGGTGCAGGATGGTGCTTGATGAGTTCGCTGTGCTTGGCGACGCCATCACCACCTTCGGCAAGCAGGCCCAGGAGGCCATGCTGCTGGAGGAGATGAGCGAGCTGCAGAAGGAAATCTGCAAGCACTGGCGGGGCCGGGACAATGCGGCAGAGATCGCCGAGGAGATCGCCGACGTGGAGATCATGCTGGACCAGATCAAGATGATCTTCTGCTGCGCCGGGCGGGTCCGGGCCATCCGGGCCAGCAAGATCCGCCGGCTGGAGGAGAGGATCCGGGAGACACGGGGGAACGACACCTCATCCGTCAGCCGCCTTGCGGGAGACGGCGGCTGCCACCTTCCCCTCAAGGGGAAGGCTTTGGAGGAGGCGGAGGCATGAGCTACTACAGCGCGGTGGTCAAGTGCCCGTATTACGAGCACGACAACATCAAAGAGTCCACGATCACCTGCGAGAGCGTGCTGCCGGGCTCCACCATCAAGCACCACTTCTCCGGCAAGCAGGCGCTGGCTGCCGCCATCCGGGAGCGCTGCGCCGGGGAGTATGAGCAGTGCCCGTGGTTCAAGCTGGTGAGCCAGAAGTGGGCAGAATAGAAAATAGCCGGGAGGATCTCCCGGCTATTCATCTTCTTCCTCTTCTTCGCCGGCCTGGTAGTCCTCCAGGCAGTACTCGCAGATCATCCGGTCATCCAGGAGCGTGAAGTCTACCAGGTAGGTGGGGTAGAAGTCGCCGCAGATGTCGCACTGCTCCCAGCCGTCCTCCATAGCGCAGTCTTCACACAGGTCCAGGCCTTCGTCTATGCAGTATATGGTGGTATCCTCCCCGCACCTGGGGCAGGTCCCGCGATAGTTAGGCGTCATGTGGCGTCACCTCCCATCCGCAGGTCTATGGCTTTTTTGATGTAGCCGTTGATGCTCTCGCCGGCTGCAGCTGCGGCCACTGAAAGCTCCTCGTATTTGGCCAGGGGCAGGTCCAGGGGGACCCGCTTCAGCCTGGCCTTGGCATATTCAATAGAATAGGACTTGCTCTTTTCGTTGTACTCGCTCATAGGTACACCTCCTCCCGATTATTCTACCACGGAGGGCGGAATACGTACATATGGCAAGATGCACAAATTACGTACGTAAATCTTGTGCAGATTTTGGCTTGCAGTCCTTACGTACGTATGGTATGATGATGCCAACAACAAAACAAGGAGGAACACACAATGACTATCAGAGTGATGCACAGAACGGACCGGGAGATCGAGCCGGTCATCTACGAGAACGTGGAAGAAGTGGTGGATGCGTTCAGCGACAACGGCGCGCTGTGCCGGCAGATCATCATGAAGGACGGCAGCGCGGCCACCTACCCCGTTTGCGAGTGGACGCTGTGGAAGCGGACCTGGACCAGGATCTGAGAGGAGGAGAGGACATGACCAAAGAGCAGTGCAAGGGCTGCCCGTACTACAGCAGCTACTTCCACGGTGGCAGCGTGGGGACCATCCGGTTCTCCCACCGCTGCTGGTGGACGGCGAAGGATCCGGAGAAGATCCAGCCGGAGGAATGCCGAAGAGAGCATAAAGTCCAGTCTATTGGACACCGGCCCTGGTAGAATGGGGCTTGCAGGATCCGGAGATCAGATGTACAATCAAATTACTCAACAAATAACAGGAGGGCATGAAGATGAAGATGAACGATGAGCAGGTCAAGGCTATGCGCCAGAAGGTCATGGCTACCGACGATAAGGTGTACAACACCAGGACCTATCAGTACTGGATCAACGGCAGCGGTGAGCTGTGCCGGGCCAAGCGATCGGATCTGGACACGATGGCCATGTATGAGGAAGGCGCCATCGAAATCCTGGGATAACAAGGGAATACGCCATGAGGCCCGCTTCGGCGGGTCTCTTTTTATGCGGGACGTCGAGGACGCCGTCCCCTACAAAGTGGTAAGGGTTGCTGACATTCAGCAGCCTTTTTTTGTTAGCATCAGAGGGAGAAATACGGCAGCGGCGGAGCGATCTGGTGATCGCTCCCTACGCGGTGCAAGAGATGGGATGTGAGGAATGAGCAAGGCGGACAAGGACGCCCGGAGGCGGGAAGCCAAGAAGGACTACGAGGCCGGCATGAACTACCGGCAGATTGCGGCCAAGTACGGCGTGACCATCGGGGCGATCACCAAATGGGCCAAGGCGGACGGCTGGGACACAAGCAGAAGTAAACAGCCGAAAGTAAACGCCAGGCCGAAAGTAAACAGAAAAGTAAACACGGCAGGGCCAGAGGACGACGGGCCGCCGGGGGCGTCGGCCCCTACGGATGAGCCAGACGAGGCCGATGAGGACAACGCCTTGGAGGTGTTCCAGGAGCCTGAGGTACGGGAGACGGATTACTGGGTGCTGCGGGACACCGCGCTGCTGCTGCTGGAGCAGATTAACCTGCGGCTGCAATCCGGCAAGCTGCTGGAGCCCAGGGAGGTCAAGAGCCTGACCGGAGCGCTGCTGGATCTGAAGAACCAGCTGAACGCGCTGAGCCCGCGTGAGCTGCGTGAGCAGGCGGCACGGCTCAGGAGCCTGCAGAAGCAGGCGGAGGATGACACCACGGCCAGAGAGCCGGTGGCAATCGAATTTGTGAATGTGGAGGGTGCCGATGCCTAAGCTGCAGATACCAATGCCGCAGCCGAAACAGTGGGAGTTTCTGCGGGACACAAGCCACAAGTACATCGCCTATGGCGGCGCCCGGGGCGGCGGAAAGAGCTGGTCCGTGCGGGTGAAGGCCGTGCTGTTGTGTGAGCGCTATGCCGGCATCAAGGTCATGATCATCCGCAAGACCTATCCGGAGCTGCAGGAAAACCACATCCTGCCGCTGTGCAACATGCTGCGCTGCAATGTCGAGGACAAGCGGGAGCGGATCGCCAGCTACAACGACAGCAAGAAGCACATCGTTTTCCCAAACGGCAGCCGCATCCTGTTCCGCTACCTGGACAAGGACAAGGACGCCGACCGCTTCCAGGGCACCGAGGTGGACGTGCTGTTCATCGACGAGGCCACACAGCAGAGCGAGGAGAAGTGGCGAAAGCTGGCCGCCTGCGTGCGCGGCGTCAACGACTTCCCAAAACGTGTCTACCTCACCTGCAACCCGGGCGGAGAGGGACATGAGTGGGTGAAGCGGCTGTTCCTGGACAAGCGATATGAAAAGGAAGAGAAGCCGGAGGACTACAGTTTCATCCAGGCCAGCGTCCTGGACAATAAAGCGCTGCTTAAAAGAGATCCCGGCTATCTGGATCGGCTGAAGGCCCTGCCGCCCAAGCTGCGAGCGGCCTGGCTCTATGGCAACTGGGACATTTTCGAGGGGCAGTTCTTTGAGGAGTTCCGCAGGACACCGGATCTGCAGGCAGCGCTGGACGCCGGGTGCAAGCTGGACGATGAGGAGCTGCGGAAGCAGCACCGCTGGACCCACGTGATCCCGGCCATCGACCTGAGCCGCGGAGAGGCCGCCAGGTGGACGATCCTGCGCAGCTATGACTTCGGATACAACAAGCCCTTCTCCTGCGCCTGGTGGGCTGTGGATTACGAGGGGACGCTATACCGCGTCCTGGAGCTCTACGGCTGCACCAAGACGCCCAACGAGGGCGTGAAGTGGACGCCGGACAGGCAGTTCCAGGAGATCCGGCGGATCGAGAATGAGCACCCCTGGCTGAAGGGCAAGCGCATCGAGGGCGTGGCGGACCCGGCCATCTGGGACGCCAGCCGCGGAGAGAGCATCGCGGAGACGGCCATGCGCTACGGCGTGGACTTCACCCCGGGCGACAACAACCGGATCGCCGGCTGGATGCAGGTACACTATCGGCTGCAGTTCGATGACAACGGGTATGCCAGGATGTATGTGTTCGACAACTGCAAGGCCTTCATCCGGACCATCCCGCTGATGATGTACGACGAGCACAAGGTGGAGGACCTGGACACGGACCTGGAGGATCACTGCCTGTCCGGAGACACCCTGGTGCTGACGGAGCAGGGCTACCGGCCCATCGCGGATATGGTGGGCACGGAGGGCAGCGTATACTCCTCTGACCACGCGCTGCACCGATACCACGACGTGAGAATGACCCGGCGGAATGCCGATGTGTATGCCGTCGAGCTGGAGGACGGCACAACCATATATGCCACCGATGACCACAGGTTCATGACTCCAGAGGGCGAGTGGAAGCGCGTCCGGGACCTGGCGGCAGGTGATGAGGTGAAAGACTATGCAAAGGCGATGGGGTAAATGAGAATCAAAAGCATCCAATACGCCGGGAAAATGGACGTATTCAATATGGAAGTGGACGATACCCACGATTTCATCGTACAAGGAGGCATCGTCAGCCATAATTGCGCAGACGAGTGCAGGTACCTCCTAATGTCCAGGCCGGTGAAGCCCATCCGGGTGGTGGAGAAGCGGAAGATCATCAGCGACCCGCTGAATATGTTTTCAAATGAATGAGAGGGTGGACACCTCATCCGCCCTTCGGGCACCTTCCTCTCAAGGGGAAGGCGATAAGGAAAGGAGATCGAATGGACGAGATCAACATGCTGCCGGCGGAGACCGGCGTGGAGAGCAGCCCGGGCGGGCCGGTTGACGCACTCAGGCTGCAGGAGTTTGACAAGAAGCTCCGGGAGTACAAGGCCGGCAAGGCCAAACTGGAGAAGCGCGTGGTGGCCGCTGAACAGTGGTGGAAGCTGCGCAACGACGCCCAGGCCAGGCGGGAGTTTGACGTGGGCTGGGACGGCGATTTCAGGAGCGCCAGCGGCTGGCTGCACAATGTGCTTGTGAGTAAGCACGCCGACGCGATGGAGAACTACCCCGAGGCCCTGATCCTCCCCAGGGAGGCCGGGGACAAGGCGCAGGCCAAGATGCTGTCGGCGATCATCCCGTGCATCCTGGAGCAGACGGGCTTCGAGAGCACCTACTCAGACGCCTGGTGGCGCAAGCTGAAGACCGGCACGGCGGTGTACAAGTGCAGCTGGGACGCCGAGGCCCTGAACGGGCTGGGCGAGATCGCTATCCGCGACGTGGACCTGCTCTCTGTGTTCTGGGAGCCGGGCGTCCGGGACATCCAGGACAGCCGGTACTTCTTCCATGTGGAGCTGCACGACAACGATCTGCTGGAGCTGCAGTATCCCCAGCTGAAGGACAAGCTCAAAGGGAACACGATCACCCTGACCAAGTTCATCTATGACGACAACGTCAGCACAGAGAACAAGAGCGTCGTGGTGGACGTGTACTACAAGCAGGACGGCGTGCTGGAGTACTGCAAGTACGTGGGCGACCAGGTGCTCTACGCCACGGAGAACGAGGAGTACACCTCATCCGCCGCGTTCGCGGCACCTTCCCCTCAAGGGGAAGGCATGCGGGCCGTCGAGGACGCCGGCCCCTACGGCGTGAGCGGAGGCATGGGTGCACCGGGCATGGGTGCGCCGGGGATGACGAATCCGCCTGCGGCGGGGACCTCATCCGACCCCTTCGGGGCCACCTTCCCCGTGAGCGGGGAAGGCATTGCGCCGCAGGTGCAGCACCGCGGGCTCTATGACGACGGGCTGTATCCCTTCGTGTTCGACCCGCTCTTCCCGGTGGAGGGCAGCCCATGCGGCTACGGCTACGTGGATCTGTGTAAAAACTCCCAGGTGGCCATCGACATCCTGCGCACCGCCTTCATCAAGAACACGAAGGCCGGGGCGACCCCGCGCTTCTTCTCCCGCACCGAGGGCGGCGTCAATGAACAGGAGTTCCTGGACACCACCAAGCCCATCGTGCACGTCTCCGGCCCGGTTGACGAGCAGTTCCTCCGGAGCATCGACGTGAGCGGCCTGCCGGGCGCCTACCTCAATGTGTACGATTCCATGATCAACGAGCTGCGGGAGACCAGCGGCAACACCGAGAGCGCCAACGGCACCTACAGCGCCGGCGTGACGGCTGCCGCCTCCATCGCGGCCCTGCAGGAGGCCAGCGGCAAGACCAGCCGCGACGCCAGCCGGGCCAGCTACCGGGCCTTCCGGAAGCTGGTGACTATGATCGTGGAGCGCATCCGGCAGTTCTACGACCTGCCGCGGCAGTTTAGGATCACCGGCCAGTTCGGCCAGGAGGAGTTCGTCGCCTTCGACAACAGCGGCATGGTGCCGCAGCCCGTGGGCGTGATGGGCACGGAGCTGGGCTACACCCAGCCGGTCTTCGATATCCGGGTGGAGGTGCAGAAGAAAAATGCCTACACCAGGACCACCCAGAACGAGCTGGCCCTGCAGCTGTATCAGCTGGGCTGCTTCATGCCCGGCAACGAGGAGCCCACGCTGATGCTTCTGGATATGATGGATTTTGACGGCAAGGACGATTTGACCAGCAAGCTGCAGCAGCGCATGATGATGATGCAGGCCATGATGGCGATGGGCCCGGCGCCGGCTCCCACCGACGAGCCCGCGAAGATTGACGACGGGGAGCATCCCGGCGAGACCACGCACGTGGAGAAGGCCCGCGAGCGGAGCAACGCTTCGCACAGCCTATGACCCGGGTGGATTATGACCCGGAGAGCTTCCGCATGGAGATCCGGGGCCACGCCGGGGCGGCGCCTGCCGGGCAGGACCTGGTGTGCGCCGGCATCAGCGTGCTGAGCTACACCCTGATCAACGCTGCAATGAGCGTGCCGGAGTACGACGGGCACACACTTGTCAACGAAGGCGAGGCCCTGATCCGGGTGGAGTGCTGTCCGGACGAGGAGCACGAGGAGCTGTGCCGGGAGATGTTTCGCGTCATATGGCAGGGCTTCGAGACGATAGCAGAGAGTTACCCGGAATACATCGAATTGACAGAGGTATGACACCTCATCCGGCCCTACGGGCCACCTTCCCCTCAAGGGGAAGGCAACAAGGAAAGGAGCATTGAATGGCTGACGAAAAGAAAAAGCAGCTCTATGGCGGGAGCTACGACGAGCAGATCCGGGACACCGCCCAGCAGATCCAGAACAGGCCGGCGTTCTCCTACGATCTGGACGGGGACGCCCTGTACCAGCAGTACAAGGACAGATATACCCAGAACGCCAAGCTGGGCATGAAGGACACGATGGGCCAGGCGGCGGCCCTCACCGGCGGCTATGGCAACAGCTACGCCCAGGGCGTGGGCCAGCAGCGCTACGACGAGACCATGCGCGGCCTCACCGATATGATCCCTACCCTTGAGCAGAGCGCCTACCAGCGCTGGCGGGACCGTGGCGCCGACCTGCAGAACCGCTACAGCATGCTGTCGAGCATGGCCGCCACCGAGCAGGCCACCGGGCAGCAGAACTACGCCCAGCTGGCCCAACTTATCGGCAGCAGCGGCTACAAGCCTACCGAGGAGGAGCTGGCCAACGCCGGCATGAGCGCCGACCAGGCCAACGCCATGCTGCAGATGTGGATCGCGTCCAACCCGCAGCTGGCCTACAACAACGGGCAGATCAGCGCAGAGGACTTCTACAAGATGACGGGCACGTATCCGATTGGGTACACCGCGCCCGGCGGCGGGGGCGTGAATTGGTGGGAGATCGATAACAGGAATACGAAGGACGACCCGAACAGCGAAACGCCCAACA
Source organism: uncultured Clostridia bacterium (assembly GCA_947165745.1). Next base: position 20,575 of record CAMVBO010000003.1, read on the forward strand.
GCACGGGAAACAAGACCTACGCGGCGTGGTCGGCGTGGGATGCGGCTGGGGACCTGCCGCAGGAGGATGCGCGGGACTTCCTTAAGGCAGAAACCGATGCATCCGACGACGAGATCACGGAATGGATGGAATCCAGGAACAAAAAACGCCCGGGCGGAAGAACCAGAAACTGATTAGCGGGAGGCCGAAATGGGAAACTACATACCGAAAACCGAAGAGGGCAGGAAGATCCTTGAAAAAAACAGCCAGAACGGAACCGGCAGCGCTCCCGCCGGCAACAGCACTTCTGCCTCAGGCAGTGGTGGGTATACGCCGAAGACGGACGCTGGCAGAAGGATCCTTGCCAAAAACGGGCGGGCAGAGTATACCCAGGACGAAAAGAACGAGCTGCAAAACTGGGTAAGCATGTACAGGCGGGGCAACAGGAACCTGCAGGGCGTTATCGGCCAGCTGGACAAGGACGACTGGGCAAGCCTGAGCAACGACCAGACATACCGCCGCACCCTGAGCAATCAGATCCAGCAGACGCAGCTGTACCTGAACAGCATCTCGAAGGACAACATCACCTACGACTACGCCAAAGAGTACCTGCGCTATATGCAGCAGATCGCTGAGGCCTACGGCGCCCGGAAAAACTACTACAGCCAGTTTGAGAATGAGGACCAGTTCAAGCTGGTCCGGGGCGTGCAGGCTGCGCAGGACAAGGCGCTGCAGAACGGCGAGAGCTACAACGACTATTACCAGCGCACCGCGCAGGGCGCTACCAGGGCCAACGAGGCCTACCAGGCGGCGCAGCAGCAGAAGGCCCAGCTGCAGCAGGACCTGGTGCAGATGAACAACTACTACTACGCCTCCGGCCAGGTGATCGCCAATGGCAAGGTGCTGAAGGGCCAGGAGGCTGAGGCCTATATCCAGAAGAAGCGGGACGAGCTGACCTATCTGGACCAGGACATCCAGCAGAAGGCCCACGACGCCCAGTACGCCGAGCAGGTGGCGAGCTACGCCGAGATGAGCCGATACGATGACCTGCAGTACCGGGACGACTTTGCCTCAAAGGTTATTGAAGGCATGGCCATCTTCAACAGGAACAAG
>CAMVBO010000004.1 GCA_947165745.1 uncultured Clostridia bacterium
CGCTGGTCTTGGTGTAAGTGCCGCTGCCAAGAAGTGTCAGGCCACTCCCGCCGCCGCTGGGGATGTTTTCAATCGCGCTGACGAATCCCTCCGGGAAAGCAAGCTGCCCGCTGGTGCCGCCCTTTGTGCGGATGGCGTTGGCGACGCTGGTCAGGTCGGTATCGAGCTGGCTGCTGTCCACAAGTTTGTCAAGGCTCATTAGTAGTTACCTCCCTGCCATGTGGCAAGCGTCATCGTTGTCACAGCGCCGTCGCTTCCGACCACCAGGAACTTCCCTGCCTCAGAACTGCCAAGGTTGTTATCCAGCTTGCTGTCGTAGAGGTGGGTGAGGTCGTCATTTATATCCCATTCGTTGTAATACCAGGTGTCCGCTACGTCCTCGCCTGAAACGATACTGTAGAACAGGCCGTCGTACCCGTCAGACGCTGAAAACTTCGCTGTCCATGCGCCGGGAGTGTCATCGTAATACACGAGCGGAGCAAACAGCTCTGTTCCGTCGTTTTTAGTGACATGAGCAACGACGGTATCCGCGCCGCTCGAAATCGCAGCATCAATGTCGTTCCAGGCCGGGCCGCTTCTAACCAGGCTTCTTCCGTCAAGCGTGAAGTCGAGAACGACGGTCTTTGGGTCGCTCCAGGTGGGAAGCGGGTCTGATCCCGGGAGAAGCCCGGGCATGAGCGTCAGCACTTGTCCAGCCGTCCCGCCTGTCGGAAGCGAAGGAACCGTAACATTGCCGGTCTGCCCGTTCACGCTCTGCACCGGAGCCGCAGCAGCAGCGCCGGAGGCGTTGACAAAGCCGCTGTCGTTGGTCAGGTCGCTCGTCTTGCTGGGGATTGTCTTTGTGCTGATGCTGTTCCAGTAGCTGCCGCTGACAAAGGTCACCCGCATACTGGTCTGGTTCGCGCTGGCAAAAATCCATGCAGAACCGGACGGCCCGATGGCAGCTTTGCTGACAAGGTAGAAAATCTCGTCGCTTATTTTGCACAGAACAGTCTTCCCCGCCGTGACTGCCGCCGTGACCTCCGCTTCCGTGGTCGAGTTGTAGGTGGCCCAGAAGACCTCCTCCACACTGCCGCCGCTTTCGCCGTCCATCACGTCGAACGTGTGCGCACCCTGCGCGTCGGTGATCGTCACCCGGTGCCCGCCGGTGATCGTCGCCACGGAGACCTCCGGAGAGAATCCGTCGTCACCCGGGTCGCCTTTTGCTCCCGGGTCTCCGTTGTCTCCGTCCATGACGTCGAACACATAGGTGTTGTCGGCATCCACGATGGTGACCCGGTGGCCTCCGGTGATCGCCGTCACGCTCACGTCCGGGCTGATGCCGTCATCGCCCCGGTCGCCCTTGGGGCCTGGGTCTCCCGGATCGCCGTCTCTGCCGTCGAACTCGCCGCTGGCCTTGGCTTCCGCCAGCGCGGTGGCGATGCTCTCGTCGATACCGTCGGCAGCTGCCACGGCCTGGTCGCGCGCCGCGCCGGCAACGTCTGCCGCGTTGTCCGCTTCCTCCGCTGCATCGGCGATCTCCTGCCGCAGGTCCTCGATAGCGTCCAGGATGGCCTGTGCTTCCGCGCTCTTCACGACCCAGTTGGTGTAGCCGATGTTCTCCTCATAGGTGTAGTCCTGGGGCTTCAGCTTGGGCTGCACTTTGACCCAGTCCGTCAGCACGGTCTTGCCCTCGTCTGGCTGGACGAAGACGGAGATCACGATGGGCGCCGCGGTCTGCAGGATGATGTTGGGCACCCGGCACTCCCAGCGGCTGCCGTCCGCCTCCGCCTCCACCACGATGGCCCGGGTCAGCATGGGGTTGGCAAAGTGCAGACAGGGCTGGCTGTCGGTGCCCTCAATGTACAGGACGCGGTCCACGTCCCACTGGACGAAGGACGGCTTCTTGCCGTCAATGTCTGTGATTCTTACATTCATGTGCTTGCCCTCGCATTTCTGATGATCACGATGCCGCTGCCGCCTGCGCCGCCGGCCAGACAGCCTTCGCTGTCATGGACGTATGCAAACGCAGATCCGCCGCCGCCGCCCGCGCCAGTGTTCGCCTGGCCGTTGGCTCCTGCGGAATGCGTTCCGGAGATCCCGCCGCCTGCGCCGCCGCCGGTCGTTCCGCCTGCGCCTGCAGGTTTTTCGGTGGCCGATGCTCCGGCAGATCCACCGCCGCCGCCCGCGCCGTACTTCACTCCCGGGTTGTACAGCGTATTCGCATCGCCAAAAGCATAGGCGCCATCGCCGCCTGCACCGCCGTTTCGTGCGCTGTCTCTTGTCCTGGCGCCGACGCCGCCGGCTGCCCCGGCCCCGGATGCCGCCGTAACATTGTCAAAACTTGTAGACATGCCTGGGCCGCCAACAGTCACGCTGTATGCAACATCCTTCGTCAGTTGCTTGGTCGCGGTCTTCGTCTCGCCTCCGTTGCCTCCAGCGCCGCCGTATGCAAAGTAGTTGTTCCCGTCGGCACTGATAAAGGCGTCCTCACCAGCAGAACCAGACGCCCCGCCGCCGACAGCGAAGATCTCCACATCCACATTTTTGCTGAAGGTAATGGTCGTGGTGGGACCGGAAGGCGCGTTCGCCGGTCTTTGGAAAATCAGCTCCCAGTTGTCGCCGGTTTCAGCTTTGCGCTCGATAGGCGCAAGTCCGGTGTAGGTGTACGCCGGCAGCTTGCTTGCGCCGCCTGCGCTGCCGTATCTTGTCGCTGCAATGATCATGCGCGCACCCCCTCAGGGAAAGATGGCCACGTTCATGACGATGGTCTCCGTGGTGGTATTGGATGCCTCGAAAGTCACCTCGTCCGTGCCCTGGGCCGTCATGACCACATTGGCGTCCGCCGCGGCCTCCAGGCTCGCGGGAGCCGGGCTGTAGATGATCAGGTTCGTGGCGGTCGCGCCCACGCAGCTCTTTACCCAGCTGCTGCCGGGTGCCAGCTCGATCGCATGTGTGATGACCTTGTCCTGCTTCCCGGTTACGGCGGCGCTGGCCGCTGTCGCCGCCTGCAGCGCATCGCTTGCGTCAGATCGCGCCTGCGATGCGTTCTGGGACGCCGTCTGCGCCTGGCTTGCTACCGCGCCTGCCGCCGCAACCGCCGCCGCAGCCGCCTCCTGCGCGGCCTGGCTGTCCAGCAGAATTTCCTTAAACTCTTCATAGGTAAGTTCCGGATCTTCTTCTTTGGCCGCCGCGTAGGCCGTCACTTTGCCCAGCAGCGTCGAAGTCGTCACGCCGCCCTCGGTCCGGGTGAAAACCAGGTACCCGTCGCTGTTGATGCTCAGACTGTTTTCGCCCACGTAGATGCCTTGCCCCGCTTTGGTGTAGGCCTCCGCGGCATCCGCCGCAAACGCCTCCAGCTGCGCGTAGAGGCTTGCCGGCGGATCCTCGTAGTTGTCGGCGCCGTAGGGGTCGGGAGACGGCTGCACGATGCCCAGGTCCGTCCAGATGGTTGGTATCACCACCGCGCCGTTCGTGTTCGTGCCGTAGAGCCCGAAGAGCAGGTGCACGTTCTCCCGCTGCAGCATGACGGGCGGGATGTCCAGGTACTCGCTCATCACCGGCACGTCGATCATGGAATCCTGCGCCCGGAACACGGCGATCTTGCTCAGATTCTCCCACTCGCTGCTCAGGCCCAACCTGATCTTCACGGCGTCGTAGTTCTTGCCCAGGCGCGTCAGCGTCTCCCGATTCACGGCCCAGGCCTTGTTGCTGTTGATTCTGATTTCAAACATGTGTTACTACCTCCCGGCAGCGATCCACTGCGCCGCCGCGCTCAGGGTGAATCCACTGCTGCTTACGTTGGAGACGGTGCCCGCCGTGGCGATGACCACGGGGGCGCTTTTGTATTTCACAGGGAAGACGACAGCGCCGGCCTCCGCCGTGCCGCTCTGCACCAGGTCCGTCTGCTTCACAGCGGCCCGCAGGGAGCCGATGGCGGTGTCCGTGTCCTCCTGCCACTGGCTCAGCTTCTCCGCGTCCACCTGGCTGCCGGCGCCTACCGCCTCATCGATGCTGTCGTCGATATAGCGGATGAGGCGCACCAGGTAGTCCCGGAGCTGGGCGATCTGCGCCTCCGGCATCCCGGAGAGCATCGGGGGATATTCCTTCCTCATACGTCGCTCCCCTGCTCCAGGATCCGGGTGATGGAGTAGATCTTGATCTCGCCCTCGCCCATGATCCTGAGCTCCATGTGGTTGCAGCGCCGGGGTCGCACCGGGATCGTCACGGAGTTGAGTCCCTTGAAGTGCACCTTCCCGCTGTAGCGCCAGACTCCGTCGCTGTCATACTGCAGGAACAGCTCCGCCCTCGTCCCGGCGGGTGCGCTCAGCATGATGTCGTAGCGCGACGTGTACTTCTTATTCTGATACTCGTAGTAGAGGATGCCGCTCTGGGCCATCCAGGGCAGCCGGGTCTCCTTCTCGCCCACCGCGCCGGTCAGGTCCCACAGCACGCCGTCCGCGTCCAGGGCGTACAGGCTGTCGTCCAGCCGCGCCATGTCCGTCAGGTGCAGGTCGTCTTCCTTCGCCCAAATCTTGTTGGCAATGTCATAGCAGAACAGGCTCCAGTGGTTCTGGGCGTCCCGCATGGAGATATAATAGTAGGCGCCCACGGTGCCGCCCACGGCGTCGTAGTACATCTCGTCGCCCAGGGGCTCGCTCACAGCCTGGGGGAAGCCACCCTGGAAGGCCACGATGTCCTGCCGGGATTTATACAGCAGGATCTCGTTCACGATGCTCAGGCTCCGGTCGGAGCCCTGCTGCACGCCGCGCTCGGGGGATTCGATGATGCTGTGCGCGCCCCGGGGGCTGATCGTTACCCTGTGGGACGTCGCTTCCTTGAAGAAGGTGGGGTAGCCCAGGTAGCTCACCGCGCCGGTCCAGGGGCCGTCGGAGCCCACGCTGGCCGTCCAGCTGTCGGTGCTCAGGCCCATGTAGCTGCGCCAGTTTTTGAAGTCGCCCAGGGCGCAGCAGTAGATCTCGTTGAGCATCTTGCCGTCGGCGCCCTTGCCGTAGTAGCATCCCCACAGCCGGTTCTGGCTCTCGCAGACGAAGTCCATCTGCGGCACCGTCCGGCTCAGGATAATGCCCTGGGAGGCCTGTGTGGGGTCCTGCGTGTCGATCAGGCCCACCACCACGATGTAGTCCGGCCCGACCGCGTAGATCGCCTTGGTGCCGTCCAGGACCGTAGGGTAGCGGCTGTGGCTGATCTCCACGCCGTCGTGCTCCTTGAAGTACTGCGTGAGCTGATAGGGCAGCCCGGTGAAGGTGATCCTGGTGTAAACCGTCGATACCGTCACCCACTCAGTCCTGGCCTCGCTCCACTGCTTCAGACTGTTGTGTGCGGTGTCGTACCAGTAGCTGCCGTTGCTGGGGTCGGTGGGCGCCGTGTCGCTGGTGACATAGGGCAGATCCGCGCCGCTCACGTTGCACAGGGCGTAGGTCTCGCCGGTCGGCATGGTCTGGGTGAACTCCATGCTGCCGTAGTCCGTGGGATCCTGCGTGTTGAAGTACATCTTGTCCGGGAAGATCACCACGTAGGCGCCCATGCTCACCATCTGCTTGTGCCCGTCGGAAAGCCCTGTCACCGGCGTGGCGGCCCCGTCGTAGTAGAGGGTGCCGTTATCCACCCAGAGCAGCTTGTCCTTGGCCAGCAGGCCCTGGGGCTTCGTGAGCTTCCGCACCATGCCGCGCCGCTTGCGGGTAGCCAGCATCGGGAAGTCCCGGGTGCTCAGGTTCAGGGTGTCGTACATCTCTCCCCGGCGGATCTTGAGATGGTGGTTATATCCGTAGAAGGTCTCCACGACGTCCTTGCTCTGGGGAGAGATCGGCACGCGGGGCAGTCTCACAGGCGCCACCTCCCGCGGGTGATGGGCGGATGCGTCCGGTTGTACCAGGCGGTGAAGTCCTCGTAGGCCTGGTTGAACATGGCGCTGAACTGGTCGTACTTGGAGACCTCGTTGTTCTCCAGGGCGATCCTGGACTTGAGATACCAGCCGTACACGTCGTCGGCGTAGGGCACCGGCACCAGCAGCTCCGCCTCGTCATCCGTGTAGCCCTCGAAGGGATACCACTCCATTTGATGCCCGTGGTGGGTCATAATGACTTCGTGCCAGATCTTGCCGTCCAGGGTGGAGAGCCAGCTCACCTTCTGCGCTGTCGTGTACTGGTTCGGCATCAGCTCGTCAGTCTTTTCAATTGCTTCCTGGATCGTCATGTGTTCGCTCCTATAAAACAGGCCACCGCTAAGGGTGGCCGGATTACATTGCCTTTTTTATCAGGCCTTGTCAGATTTCATGGCGTCGCTCTGGTCGTACATGTAGTCCTCGGCGGCCTGAGCTCTTTCGATCTCATACGCCACCTCGGGCGGCACTTCCACGGTCTCGCCCTTGGGCATGATGTAGTTCACGCCGTTGATGCCCACGAAAAAGTTGGGGTCCTCACCCTTGCGGGCGCGGGGGATGGTGACCTTCACGCGCTGGGGCGCTTCGGTCGCAGTAGTGGTCTTGGTAGCCATTGAAACTCCTTTCCTATTTGCCTTCCCCTTGAGGGGAAGGTGCCCCGGAGGGGCGGATGAGGTGTAAATGGACGCGCGGGGAGCCGGGAAGGAGGGAAAACCCGGCCCCTCGCGGTCCTGGGGAAGTTAGCTTAGTAGTTGCTGGCGTCGGTGGCAGCGAAGGAGCTGACGCTCATAACGCGCAGAAGGCGCTCGGGGTACAGGATGGTGGCGCCGTTGGTCATGAACTTGTAGCCGATGGTGCTGAACTGGTTCAGGGGGCCGCCGATCTCGTCCTTGTCGTGCACGATCATCTCCAGACCGCCGCCTTCCGGGTCGATGATGCCGAAAGCGTCGCGCCCGAAGAAGTAGGTTGCATAGGTGGCGCCGGAGCTCTTGTTGTTGTAGCTCACGGTGTTGATGGTGCCCTTCAGCACGGGGGCGTCCACGTTCTCGATGAATCTGCAGCCGTGGAGCTCGCCGATCTCGCCGTTGAAGATCTCGGTGGTGGCGGCGTACTTGTGGACTTCCAGCCAGGCGTCGGAGGCGCGCAGGTCGTGGGCCACAGAGGGGTGGATCACGGCGAAGTACTTGCCGTTGATCTTGGGGGCGCGGTCCTTTTTGAGGATGGTGACAGCCATGTTCACCATCTCCGGGGTCAGCAGGGACCAGCCGTCCGCGCCGCCGGTGCCGCCGCCGGCGCCCATCGTGGCCGGGGTGGTGGGGGTGCTGATGTAAGCGCCGGTGTCCTTGTTGATGTTGTCGCAGTAGAGGACGTTGGTGCCGGTCAGCAGGGCGTTGCGGGTCAGGGCCTCCTGGGTCTCAGCGGCGGAAGCGCCCATCTCTTCGGTGGCGCCAAGGATGACGTCGTCAAAGGCCTGGAGCTCCAGCACGTCACTGATGGAGGTGTAGGTGCCGTACTGATCCACGGTGCCGATCAGGTTGGTCACGCCGAAGTCCTGGCCGGTGGGGATGACCGCCTCGGTCAGCTTGCTGGCACGGGCGAAGGTGTTCCACTTGCGCCACTCAACCTGGCCCTTGTGGTTCTTGGGCAGGCGCTGCTTCTTGCCAAACTGCGCATAGCGCAGCTCCATGCGGGCGTTCTCCAGGAGCTCGGTGTCGTAGAACTCCTTCAGCTCGGGAGCCATCGCGTTGGTGGTGGTGCGGGCGGTCTGGTTGCCGGTGTAGGCGTTGGTGATGTTCGCGGTCGCATTGACTGAGGTGCCAGCATCCGCGAAGAACTGAATCATCAGTTTAAAAAGGGACATAGTTTTCTCCTCTCTTAGTCGGGAGGTGCGTACTTCTGCATGATGTATGCACGCCGTTCCTCCCTTGTCATGTTTCTCATGTTGGGGCTGGTCGATACGGCGGCGGTGCTGCTGCCGTTCTCCCTGGGACGGATGCCGGAGCGGATAGCGTTGGCAGCGTCGAGCTTGGCCCGTTGTGCCACAGCATTGACGGCCTGCGCCTGGATCTCGTCGCCATGCAGCGCCCAGATCGCTTCCTTCACGCTCATCCCCACCTCCGGGGAAGTGTAGTGCATGAACTTGGGGTCGTTGATGGCTTCCTGGAGATTGAAATTGGGCATGATGGACTTCACGTCCTCGGCCTGCTGCTGCATCTGCATGAAGTGCTCACGCAGCTGCTGGTCTCGCTGCTGGCGCTGAAGCGCCTCTTCGTTTCGCCTGTTTTCCGTTTCCAGCTTTTCGATGCGCTTCGCAGTTTCGGTGTCCACGCCCATCTCCAGGGCCTTCTGCTCGTAGTAGCTGTCGTCTTCGGTGATGGCCTTGGCGATGGCCTCGGCGTCGTAGCCGCCGTTGGCATCCGCCTCGATGCCGTACCTGGATGCGATCAGCTCAAGGGCAGGGCTCAGCTTCGACAGGTACTCCGTGTTCTCCCGGGCCACCCGGTTCACACGTTCGCTCATGGTCCGCTGCATCCGCTCATTGTTTTCGGGGATCTTCATGAACTCGTCCCAGCTCATGGCTTTGGTCTGCTCCGCCTGCTGCGCTGCAGGCTGAGCCTCCTCTGCCTTCTTGCTTCCCCCCTCGGGGGAAGTGCCCGCAGGGCGATAGGGGTTCGGTGCGGTTTTTTGCTTCCGCTGCCGGAACTTCTCCGCCTTGTCAGCCGGTACGCCAAGATCCTCCAGTTTCGGGCCGGGGTTTCCCGATGCTACACCCGTGTCGGCTCCGCCGCCTTCGCCTGCCGGTGCGCCTCCGTCGGCAAAGAACTGAAGCCAGTTGAACAGATAAGACATAGTGCTCCTTTCTACGCTCTTTTATGGGGAGAGGGTGCCCCTTCGGTATGTCTTCTGAGCCGATTGTAGCGAAGATTTTTCCCCAATGTCAGCAACCCTTCCCCACTTTTTTGCACGCAAAAAGGAGACGGCCTTTCGGTCGTCTCCTCTCTGTTTTTTGGCTTAATGCCAGGGGGTTCTGGAAAGATTCTTCTGTTCCTCAAAGGTCAGGAACAGCGCGTCCTTCTGCGCCTTGCTGATTGGCAGCGCATCAATGTAGGCAATGCGCTTGTTCATCCTGCTGTAAGGAATGGTCTTCCCGTTCTTGTTTACGTCACCGGTGAAGGCATTGATGTCCTTCCAATACTTGAAGAAATCTTCCTTGCCCATGCCGGTCTCGTAGATCTCTGCGTAGTAGTGGGTGGCAGCCGTCTTGGTGATGTCCTCCAGGTTCTTGTTCGTGCCAATGAACTGATACCGGTACAGCGTCTTCTGGGCGTCGATCTCTTCCACACCGCCGTACTTCACCATCATGTTCACAGCCTTATCCCGGCTGAGGCTCCCGCCTACGAACTCGTCCCGGATGTCGTCATACTTGATCCCGGTGTCCTTTTCGCAGTCCCACTTCTTCACCAGGGCCTCGGCGTCTTCCTGCTTGGCCTGCCCGTACTTCACGCGCATTTCCACGGCCTGCTTCCGGCTCACATCTCCGCTCAGGTAGACGTCCTGCAAGTCACTGTACTTGATGCCGGTATCCTTCTCGCAATCCCACTCGCGTACCGCCTGCTCGGCGTCCGCCTGAGATTGCCCGCCGTAGGTAACGCGGCTCTTGATCGCCTGGTCTCTGGTGACGTCGCCGCTCAGGTACGCGCTCTGAAGGTCATCGTATTTGACTCCGGTATCCTTCTCGCAGTCCCACTTCCGTACCTCCTGCTCGGCATCCTTTTTCGTCTGGCCGCCGTAGGTGACCCGGCTCTTCACGGCCTCGTCCTTGCTGATGCTTCCGTTGAGGTAGGCATCCTGCAGGTCGTCGTACTTCACACCGGTCTCTTTTTCGCAGTCCCACTCGCGGACGGTCTGCTCCGCCTTCTTCTGGGTCTGCCCGCCGTAGGTCACCCGGCACTTGATCGCCTGCTCTTTGCTGATCTCGCCGCTGAGGTAGGCGTCGTCCAGGTCGTCGTACTTCACGCCGGTTTCTTTCTCGCAGTCCCATTTCTGAACAAGGGCTTCCGCGTCGTCCTGGTCGGCCAGACCGTACTTCACGCGCATCTCCACTGCCTGTTCGCGGCTGATGTCGCCGCCCACATAGGCGTCCTGGATCTCGTCGTACTTGATCCCCGTGTCCTTTTCGCAGTCCCACTCCAGCAGGGTCTTCTCTGCAGTCTTCTCGGAGACGCCGCCGTATTCCACACGCGCCTGGATGGCCTCCTCCCGGGTGATGTCCCCGTTCAGGTAGTCCTCCCGCATCTTGTCGTAGACGGCGTCGTTCTCCTTCTGGTACTTCCACTCCTGGATCTGCTTCTCGGCGTCCCGCTTGCGCATGCCGCCTTCTTCCGTCAGCAGCCGCAGGGCTTCCTCTTCGCTGATGCCTTCCTTCTTCTCGCTGCCCAGGAACATGGCCTTGATCTCGCTGCGCACCGCGCTGTCGATATCCTTCTCGTCCATGCCGGCCTCGATCAGTTTGGCTCTGGCCTCGCCGGTGTCCTTGCCGCTGCGCAGCGCGGACAGCAGCTTGTCGGTGCTCTTCCGGTTGTCATAGGTCCGGATCTTCCACTCGTCCTTCCGCCCGTTCATAATGGTGTTCCAGATGGCCACCACGTCGCGGCTGGCGCCGTAGAGCGGCGTACCCGTCAGCTGGGAGATTGCCTGCAGGCTCTTGTAGATGCGGCCCCAGGGCGTCATCTTGCCGTAGTAGGTGACGCTGGTGGCCTTGTCCAGCACGCCGTCCGCCAGCTGCTTGGTCTCCCGCCAGATCTTGTATACGTTGATCAGGTTCTCCGCACCCTCGGTCATCATGTTCCGGGACTTGAAGCCCGTCAACAGGCTGGCCAGGTCCTTGATGAAGGGCAGCTTGTTCAGGAAGAGGTAGTCCTGCAGCAGGTTGCCGTCGGCGTAGGCGGACATAAGCGCGCCCTTGGCGTTCTTGCCCAGCTCCTCGCCCAGGATCCGCTTGGCGTTATCCTCGCCCAGCAGAGCCTCCAGGTATTTCTTCCAGAGTTCCTCGTCGTCATCGTCCCGCAGGGCGTCCGCCAGCGATTCCACCAGGGCAGCCGCCGTCTGGGTGCAGAGGTAGATCATGAAGGCCTTGCCGATGCGCTTGCCGTTGCGCTTCCAGGCCTCCGCCTTGCCGTATTTGCGCGTGTCGTTGTGATATTCGCTGGCCGCGTTCATCACGATGTTCACACTCAAGGTGGGCTCGGCCATGAAGGCGGTCAGGATCTTGCTGCCCATCGTCTTGCCGCGCATCAGCTCGCTGCGGGTCAGTGTGCTGTCCATGACCTGGCTGCTGTAGATGACCTCCCGGAAGAGCTTTTCCGTGGCCTCCATCAGTGCCTGCCCGGTGAGGGCTTTGTTCTCCGACCTGGCCTGCAGCTTGCAGGCAGCCCACAGACGGCCCCAGGTCAGTTTGTCGCCCCACTCGGCCAGGAACATGCTCTTGTTCACGATCTTCTCCCGGACGCTGTCGCTGTGCTGGATCTGGCTGCGCATGCTGCGGCTCAGGTCCGTGTCATAGCCGCCGATGTCTTTCCAGATCATCTCGCCGCTGTGCTGCATGGCTTCCTTCCAGGCAGCCTCGGCGGCACGCACCGCGAAGACGCTTGCCTTGAAGTTGCCGAATGCCGCAAGCATGTACTTGGGCTTCAGCACGGTCGCCGCTCTCAGGTAGGCCGTGGGCTGCAGCAGCGCCACCCGGAGGTTCGCCGCCACCGCCTGCGCCTTGTAGGCGCCGATAGCCATGTTGGCAAGGCCGGTGCCGCGGTCGCCGTTCTCCGTCTGGCCGTTGATATCCTTCATCATCGTCCGGAAGTAGCTGCCCGCCGCGCTGCCGAAGGCCTGCTCCATCGCGCCCTGCAGCGTCCTGGTGTCGAGAGTGCCGTCCTCGTTCTTCGTCTTCTCTTTGAAGTTGAACCACTTGATGGCGTCCAGGATGGGCAGGCCCATACCGTGGAGCTTGGCCATATCGGCCATGTGGTCCGTGAAGGTATCGAAGATGTCGCCCACCACAAGCGCGTTGTTGGCCTTGGGGTTCAGACTCTTGCTGCTCGACAGATTCAGCAGCCGGAACATGCTGTTATTCTGGGCGTCGGTGTCCGCCATCGGGCGGTCCAGGGCGTCGGTGACGATGGGGTAGTAGCCCGCGCCTTCCGTGTAGAAGCGGTAGCCGAAGCGCTTCATGCTCACCTCGTTGCCCCACTCCGCGCCCTGCTCGGCCATGAAGTGCTGCAGGTCCCTGGCCACCTTCATCTGCCGCTCGCTCAGTGCGCCCAGAATCTGCTGCAGGTCGTTGTCCGTCAGGTGGTAGTGCTTGGTGTCGCCCTTGGCGCCGGTCCTGGTCTTGATATCGCCGATGCGCATGCCGCCTGCCTGCAGGTGCTGCAAGGCCTGCTGGCGGCCCAGCAGCTGGCTCAGTTCCATGATCTGGGCCGTGGTCATCGTGATCTTGCTGCCGTCCTCCAGGGTGAAGTTGTGGGTCTCTTTCTTCCACTGCTTCACTTCCTTGTCGGTGTAGGCCTGCTCCGTGAAGTCGATGATCTTCCTGGCGTCAAAGGCCATCTGGGCCCAGCCCCGGGCGAAGCCCTGGAAGATGCTCTCGGCGCCCGCGCCCATGCGCTTGAAGATGTAGTAGGGCGTGCCGTTTTTCCACAGGAACTCATTCAGCGCCCGGTTCTCCGCCAGGTTCCCGGCCCGGCCCATCGCCTCCATCTCGGTGATGTCCGCGTCGGCGGCCTCCCGCACGGAGGCGTAGCGTTCATTCGCCATGAAGCTGTTCATCTTGCGGATCGCGCTCTTCAGGTTGGCAAGGAAGTTGGCCAGGTCCCGCAGCTGCTCGGCGTTCATCTGGTTGATGGTGTAGCCCCTGTTCTCGGCCAGCGCCTGGTTGATCATGTCGGTGCAGTCCCGCAGAAACTGCAGACTGTCCTCGCTGATGTCCAGGTAGCCGCCCAGGTCCTGAGCCGCCGCCTCCTCGCCGTTCAGGTAGCGCTGCTGGTTCTCCAGGATGTTCCGGATCTGCTGCAGCCGTGCGCCGAAGCGCTGGTCTGCCTTCGTCTCCTCACCGCCGGCCAGGGCACGCTTGCTGGTGAAGTCCAGGCTCTGCAGGAAGTCGCCCAGCGGCTCCTTCAGGATCTCCGGCACGTGCAGCTTGTCGCTGTTGGTGGCCAGCATCTCGTAGAGCTCACCGGCGGCCCGGGTCACCCGGCGCTTCATCTCCCGGCTGTTCACGCTCTCCCGGATAGTGTTGCGCGTCCTGGTCTGCTGCAGCTGCCGCTCCCGGCTCAGGATCTTCTGGATCTCCTCGGAGTCCCGTGCCTGCGTCAGAGCAGCCGTGGCGTTGGCCAGTCTCGTCTCCGCCGCCGTCACCTTAGCCCGCTGTGCGCTGATCTCCTTCTGGTTCGCGCCGGCGTTCACCAGGTTCTCCAGCTTGGTCATCTCGATGGAGACGGACCGCATGGCGCCGTCGTAGCGCTCCTGCCGCTTCAGGAAAGTCTCCAAAGCCTTCCGCTGCTCGGCCTTCAGCTCCTCGATTACGCTCTGCTTGTCCCGGACCATCTTCTGGTAAGCCTTCTCCAGCCCGGCCTCGTTCCTCTTGGCCCGTTCCTCTACCTTTGCCTCGATCCGGTCGTACAGATCCCGCAGCAGCTCCCGGTCCGTCCGGTTATCACTGCGGACGGAGTGCTGCCATTCACTGTTGACATCAATCTTTGTAAGTGTTATAGTATCCCCAGAGCGGATGCTTCCTGCCTCTTCGGCCTTGTAGCCAAAATTATGCAGGAAAGCCTCCGCTTGTTTTACGTCATATACTCTTACGCGAGCACCAGCTATAAGCCCGCGGCTCAGCCAGTCTGCAGGATCATCCAGCCCGAACGCGGTTTTCAGCCTGTTCACTGTTTCGTGGAATAATTGTGCATTCTTTTGCACGCCCATCACGAGAGGCTTCCCGTCTCTGTCGATTTCTTTCGTAAGGAACCCTGCGCGGTCGTTATATTCCAGGGCCAAGATAGGGTCCCCAAGAATCCCAGCAGCATTTTTCCAAACCCGATCTGGGACCGAATGCTTGCGGCTCCTCGACTTTGCGAAATCCGTTTGAGACATTACAAGTGGATGCCCACTATAGCCTGAAGATGAAATCCGGCTCGGTGTTACTCCAAAGAAAAACTCGTCCGTACCGCCTAATTTATTTTGGCGGTATTCTTTTAACTGCTCGCCTATCGGCATGTTCCGCGTTCTGGCAATCGAATACCGGATATCGTCCTCATCCACGTTGAACCGCTGGCTCAACGGGATCACTTCGTCTCCGTCATCGAAGGTGACTGGATCGGCAGATTTGAGAGCGTTCGCGTCAAAGAATATGTAAACGTCACTGAGCCCATTGTATGCTGTCTCGCCGCCATTGTCTCGCAAATCACGCAGCAGCACGCTGTCATAGCCAAGCGCCTTAGCCGCTGTCGCAATATCCCTTGTTCTTTGCGGCCCATAGAGCCCATAGTCTTGCAGCTCCTTTGGCGGTGTGATTTGGTTCCAGTTTTCCCCGTTTGAATCAATCAGAAGTTGCCTGCCCGGTTTGCACCAGAGCTCATATATCCCCTTGTGATACTCGGCGTTCAATTCAATTTGAAGCTGATTATCAAAGATATAGTCCGGCCCGCCCGCAAACCAGTAGGCGTACATATCGCCCTGATATGTCATATCGTCCAATTCGTTTTTGCTCTGGAAAAGCCCGCGGCTATCAACATCCTCCAGGAACTCAATGGCTATGCTGTCGTCCATGCCTTTCAGATCCCACAAAGCATCTTCCCATTCGGTCCATGCTTCGCTGATATCTGCTTCCGTCTCAGAATCACGAAGGTGGTACAGCGAAGAAATCAGCCGGTCCATAATGTAAGCCTTGTCGGAATCAAAAGCGTCACGGTGATCTCTAACAAATTCCTGCGCTCTGCGAATTGACCACCCGATACTGCTTTTTGCGTCATCGCGGACGGTCGCTTTGTCTTTGTCAGACATGAGGGTATAGTCCTCGTATCTCTTTTTGTGCTTCCTCGCTTCTTCGATCAGCTGCTCGCCGTGCAAGTCGTCAGCGTTCTTCGTCTCCCTGTCTTGAATTCTGTTCCTATTTGTTTCTCCGGAATAAGTTTCCGCCGTCCTTCGGTTGCTTGTTGCAAACAGAGAGATTCCGTCGTCCGCTCTTGACGGGTCAAATACGGTAAAGCCAAAGCTCCGCGTTCCGTGAAACGCTTTAACAGTATATCCTGCCGCCTTTGCCGCCTCGTCAACCATGCGCTGCGCCGTCTCCATGTCGCCGCGCTCGACGGCGTCCATGTACTCCCGGTTTTGCACGCTCATCTGCAGCGTATCCGCATCGACCACCGCGCTTTCCCGCCCGTACTTCTCCAGCAGCATCTTCTCGGCCTTGTCCACGGTCTCATCCCAGACCTTGGCCTGCCTGCTCTCGTAGTCGGCCCGGTTGCCCACCTCCTCGGCGATCAGATCCTGAAAGGTCATGTCGGCCTTCTTGGCGTACTTGGCGATCTCCTTCTCGGTGTACAGCCCGGTGTCCCGCAGCGCCTGCTTGTAGGCTGTCATCTGCTCCGGTGTGAGCCGGGTGGCCTCGCTGGGCAGCGTCATGGTCACGGCACCCTGCATGGCGGACGCCTCGCCCAAACTGTCGTAGACGTTGAAGTCCTCCAGCAGCTTGTAGTAGTTGGGGTGCTGGGTGAAGTCGGTGCCGTAGGGGCTGTCGTTGAACTTCGGGGTGAAGGTGGCATAGCCCACCAGCACCTTCTTTCCGTTCTTCTTCCCCTCGTACACCGGGTGCCGCTCCTGGCACCAGGCCAGATAGTTGCTGGCGGCCTTCCTGGCGTCGCCAGTGCGCTGCACCTCGGCGTTGTAGTCGTAGTGGGTGTCCACCTCCAGTTCTTTGCCGTTGGCCTTGTAGAACTTATCCACCGGGTTGCCGTTCAGGTCAAAGCGCTTGTTCACCCGGGTGGTCTGGTAGTTGGTATAGTCGTTGTAAAGGTTCACGCCCACCAGCTTGGCAAACTCCGGCAGCATGCCGCTGGCGTGGTAGGGAATGACCATCCGGAAGTAGGGGCTGTCCAGCATGGCCAGGATCTGCTTGTCGGATACGCCGATGGTGATGCTGCCCACGTTCTTGCTGTAGCGCGGGTCCAGCTGCAGGGCCACAATGTCCTTCAGCCCGATGCTTTGGACAAAGCTGCCGGTGGCCGCGTGCCGGGCATAGTCGTCCACACAGATGGCGTACTTCTTGCCGTCCACTTCCACCACGATGCCGCGCCCGTTGCTGGCCTCCTCCGCGGGGAGAAGTCCGGCGTATTCCTTGCCCATGCTCTCTTCCACATGGGCGATCAGGCTGCCGTTGAACTTGCCGCCGGTCATGCCGAAGAGCCGCAGGAAGATGGCCTCCTTGCTGTAGCCGTGCAGCGGCATTTCCCGGGCGCTCAGGTCCGCGATGATCTGGACGTAGTCAAAGACGTTCTCGATCATGAAGTCGGAGAAGCTCTGGATCCGCACGCCGCCGATATCGTAGAGGTAGCGGCGCAGCGCTTCCTCCTCCACCCGCTTGGTGAAGTCTGAGGCGCTTTCGCCCTTGTTCTTCTTCAGCTCCTTCCGGACCTGCGTCTTGTAATCCTGCGCCCCGCTCACAGTCTCGCCGATCATGTCCTTCACAAACTTGAAGCTCAGGTCGGCGATCTCTCCGTTATAGGGGTTGAAGTCCTGCACGATCTTCGGGGAGGCCGCACCATAGCGCTGCTTCACCAGACTGAACAGATTCTGGTCGTAGGTCCGCAGCATGCTCATGCCCTTCGGCGTCAGCAGGTCCGCCACAGTCAGGTGCTGCCGCAGGGAAGGCACCTTGTCCAGCAGGCGGCCCATCTTCTCGGCCACAGCGCCCTGGCCCAGGTTCAGGTTGCCCTTGTCGTTCTTCTTGCCGGCGCCTTCCAACTCGGTGATCAGCCCGGCGATCTCCATCTGGCTGAGGGCGTTCCCGCCTTCCGCAAAGTTGAAGCTGCCGGCGTTCTCTTCTCTGGCGTCCACCGCGGCGTTCCATTCCTCCACGATGGTCTCGGCCCATGCCTGCAGCTGCAGGCGGCGGCTCTCAACAAAGCAGCCCAGGCAGGCGGTCTCAAAGCCACCGTCCCGCAGGATCTTGTTCAGGTCCGCGATGGCGCTGCCCTTGAAGTCCACCTTGTCAAATACGCCGTCGTCGATGAGGCGGGTCAGCATCCGCATGTAGGCCACCCGCTTCTTGCAGATGAGCTGCAGGTCCAGGTTGATAGGGTAGTCGCCGTTGTTGACCAGGGTGGAGATGACCTGCTTGCCGGTCTTCAGGTTGGTGGAGATTGTGGCGTACAGGTTCCGCCTCAGATTCTCATAGCCGCTGCTTTCCGCATACTGCTGGGCCAGCTTCTCCAGGAAGTCGCCGGTGGCCTCGATATTCTCGATCACCGCGTCGATCTCCTCCTGGGTGTGGCCGTTCTTCTTCAGCTCCCGGATCAGCTTGTCCTTGCCGCCGTCATCATAGGTCTTGACGGAGAAGGCCATCGTGTTGCCGTCAGCGCTCTTGGCGACCTCCATCTCGCCATCCTTGTTTACCTGGATCTCGGCGTCCTTGCCCAGGGATTCCACGATCTTCTGGCCGCCGTCGCTCAGTTTCTCCACGGCCTGCTGGCCTTCCGTGCTGCTGACGCTCACCGCGCCGTCCGTCCGGCTCTCCACCGCCGTCTTCAGGCCCCGGTCCCAGATCTCCCGCAGTTCCTTGATCACGGGCTGCAGCTCCTTGGCCGCAGCGTCGCTTGCCTCGATCTTGGCCAGGAAGTTGCGGATGAAGCTGCGGATCTTTTCCCACAGGCTCTGGTTCTTTTGCATCATCTCCTGGACATACTGGCTGTCCCGCAGCATGGTCTCGCAGGCGTCAGCCATGACCTCGTCCACGGCCTTGTCGTAGCTCATGAGCTTGCCGGTCTCCGGGTCGTATTCCCGGGCCATCTTCTGCGCCACCAGGTCGTTGAAGTCCAGGTTCTTGCTCTCGGACAGGTACTTAGTGATGTAGCCCCGCAGCTCCTGGTATTCCTTCTTGGCATTCTGCTGGATGAAGTGAGTCAGCTCGTGGCTCAGCGTCCGGAACACAACCCAGTCCGCGCTCTGCTCGTCGCCGCTCTGCAGCGCCGTCCAGTCCAGGTAGATCACGCCGTTGCCGTACATGCCAAGCTGCTGCCCGCCTTCGCCGTCGTAGAGCACCATGTCGATCTTCAGCGATTTGGCGATGGCCTGGACCACCTGGAACTTCTTGGACTCCCGGGCCTTCTCCTGGTCCTTCACAGCCTTGTAGGTGGTGGTTTTCCCGTCGCTGTGGCGGATGGTTACGCCGTCCAGGCTCACCTTGCCGGTGCCCGCCTTGGACTGCTTCTGCTCGGTGCGCAGCTCGGCCCCGCGGTTCTTGCCGATGGTCCATGCCTGCAGCGCCTGGCCGTTGGTCAGCCCGTTGCGCAGGGAGGACGCCAGCATCCGCGTCTCGCTGACGCCGGTTGCGCCGAACACGTCCCGCACAGTGGCAAAGGCGGAGGCATAGCGCATCACGTCAAACACGTCGCCGAAGGCCATCGTGCCCACGTTCATGGTGTTGTAGGCCGCCGCCGCGTCCTCACCCAGGATCTGGGTCAGCATCTTCAGGGTGTCCGCCTGGGCGGTGTCCATGTTCAGGTCGGCCTGGGTGGCGATCTTCCTCTCGCCGTTCTCCATATAGGCGAAGGCCAGCTTCCCGTCCACCATCTCGGCGGACTGCACCTTCACGGTCTTGCCGCTGTCCTTCAGCTCCAGGTTCCGGATGGACTGCATCTTCTGCTCCCGGGCCTGGTTGGTCTTCAGCTTGTCCGCCTGCAGCCAGTTCTCGCTGCTCACGCCGCTGAGCTGGGCCTCCAGCTCGTTGTAGACCCGCATCTCCTGGCTGCTGATCCAGGCGCCGCCGGTCTTGTCTCCGGTCACCCGGTCCACGATGCTCTTGGCCGTCCGGTCAAGGTCAGCCGCCGACATCTCGCCGGTCTGCTGCAGCCGCGCCCGCACGGCGTCCTCCAGGGTGGACCGGTCCGCGCTGCGGATCGCTTTGACTGTCTCTTTCGACAGCCTGGCAGCCTGCCGGTTGGTGATGCTGCCCTTCTTGTCCAGCCGCTCCTGGGCCTTGTCCGCCATGCTGCGGGCCTTGGTCCCCTCATCGGCCAGCTTGCCGTAGTTGATGACCTCCTGGGCGGTATACTTCCGCAGATCCTGGCGCTCTTCCTTTGACATGCCACGGGTCTGGATCCCGCCGCTGTAGGCGCTGCCGCTGTGGATGGCGCTGGAGATGCCCATCTTGCCGCCGGCGGAGATGCCGCCGCTGAGGAAGCCGCCGAAAGCGTCGAACAGCACGCCCTCGGTCCATTCGCGCCAAGCCGTCTTCTCCGCCTCTGCCGGGCTCATGCCCTTTGCCATGTTGTCCCGGATGGCCTGCTGCAGCTCGCTCTTGTCCCGCATGACCAGCTCGTCCGCCCAGCGATTCATAACCGTGGTGAAGGCTTCCTCGCTGGCCTCGATGCCGCTTTGGGCAAAGATGTTCCCAATGGTCTGCCGCAGGCCTGCGGGATCCTTCAGGTCGATCAGGTGCTCCACACTCAGCGTCTCGCCCAGCACCTCAGCTGCGCCGCTCAGTGCGCCAAGGATCAGGGCCTGCCCGTCCGATGCGCCGCGGGCCTTCGCGTCGGCAAAGGTCTGGTTTGCCGCGCTGCCAAAGAACAGCAGGTTCGTCGCCCCGCCGCCAAGCATCGCGGTCGCTGCGCTCTGGGCAATGCTCTGGCTGAGCTGGAAGGCGTCGCCAAGTCCCTTGCCACCCAGCACCGGCACCTGCTCCGGCAGCTTGTACGTATCATTGAGATACCGGGCTGCAGCCGCGCTCATGGTGTTGGCGTAGTCCGCGGCGGTCATCTCGTCGTGGGGCATGACGTAGCCGTGAAGCGAGTACTCCATCGCCCTGGCATAGTAGTCCGCCAGGTTCGCCGGGGAGGAGACCACGCCGGCGCCCCAGGCGGCCAGCCGGTTCCATCCGCTCTGATTGGTCCAGTCCTCCACGCCCTTGGCCTGCTCGGCATAGCGCAGCGCCCGGTCCCTGGCGTTCAGGCTCCTGGCCCTCTCACCTGCCTCCGTCGGGTTGGTGGCGTAGAGGTAGAAGAACTCGTTCAGATCTTCCTTGCTCCAGCCATCGCCCGGCTCCAAGGCGCTGTTGTCCTGCCGCCCCTTCAGAATAGCGGCGGTGCCCAACCCGCCCAGGCCGCTGGTATCGCCTGCGCCCCAGGCAGCCGCCCTGGCGATCTCGCTGTCGCTCATGTTCCCGGC
>CAMVBO010000005.1 GCA_947165745.1 uncultured Clostridia bacterium
TTTTTCGTTAGTAGTCATGTTCATTTCCTTTCTGCCCGTTTTGCCGATAGCGCAGCTTGAATGAAATGGAAGGAGCGCCTCGGTCAGCCTGAATCCATCCAAGCTCACCGAGACGCTCCCGTATGTATGTATTGGTCTTAGTCGATCACCTCCGCTGTGTTCAGATTTACGATATACGCCCCGCCGAGCCAGCGGATCAGCGCCCGCGCCTCCCGCAGCGTAACCGGTCGGCTGTAACGCCCTTCGTCTGCATAATAAACTGCGTAGTTCATTTACTCACTCCTTTTTCTGAGAATGAAAAGCAGCCCTGCGACACTGAGCAATGTCAGTATCGCAAGGCTGAAAACTTCATCATTGACGACGGTCATAAGCCCGAAGGCTATCAGCAGCTGCTTTTTCACAGCGGCAGCCCGTCGTCGTCATCGTCCTTCCAAGGCAGCTCGCCGTCGGAATCGTCGATGTCCTCGAACGCCGATGCCTGACTCTGCTTCGGCGCAGCCGTGCGCTCACCGCCGCAGAAGTAGGCGCTGTCCACGTTGATCTCCGCAACGCGGCGATTGATGCCATCACGATCCTTGTACTCTCGGATCTGGAGCCGCCCGCTGACGGTGATCGGCATTCCCTTACGGAAGTTCCGGCACACGAACTCACCTGTCCCGCGCCACGCGACGCAGTCGATGAAGTCCACCTGCTTTTCCTCACCCGAGGAGTAGTCCCGGTCGCAGGCGATGCGGAAACTGCTGACTTTTGTACCGCTGCCGGTTGCCCGCAGTTCGGGAGCAGCCACCAGACGACCCATGATAACGATGTGATTCAACATTTTGTTTTCCTCCTTAAAGTTTAATTTTGATTTTGTTTTTCATGCGGGGAAGTCGAACTCTTCCAGTACGATCCCCAGGTCTGCGTCAACCTTTACAACTGTGCTGCCGAGGACGATGTACTCAATGTTCGTCTATCTCACCTCCCTGCAAGAATGTGAAAGGCAGGCTACTTCTATCGCGCCGCCTGCCGGGCGCTGTCATTGATGATGACCAGTGCATCCGTAGCCCTCCTTTCTGAAAAATAAATCAGCCTCGTTTGCCGTTCTTCTCAACGACAACGAAGCTGCCTTTTCCGTAGATGCTCTCCAGGGTCTTGATCGCGTCTGCTCTCCTGCGCCCCCATTCGGTGCGCGTGATGCAGCGCTTATCCGAGATGAACTGGATCGTGATAGTATGTATGCTCATGATCTTTCTCCTTTTTCTTATTATATATTGTTTATTTTCGTGAACTGTGATAGGATTGCACCGAAAGGGGTTGATAATATGAACCGCGTTTGTAGAGATTGTGGTCGAGAGTTTGAAATATCTACAGGGGAGGCGGATTATTTCCGTTCACTCGGCTATCATTTGCCTCGCCGTTGCCCTTCTTGTCGCCGCAAGGCGAAAGACCCTCGTTACTTTGGTATTCGAGACGCAATGAAAAGTTCTCCTTCCTCCAAAGCTGACGCCTCCGGCCGCGACGTTTCAATTACCGGCGGCGACGCCAAATCTATTGCTCCAGAATATACTCTTTCTCCCGAAGATAACCTCTTTCTTTCTCCTGAAGAAAATTACATTGCCAGGCGTCATTATGGCAACTTTGCCGATTATATTTGCGCTGAATACAATCCCAAAAAATAAGGCTGAACAATGTTCAGCCTTATTTTTTGTTTAGAGCCTCACCAATTGCGAGGCTCTCTGTAGCTCACTTCTACTCCACGCTCTCTGCTGTAGGTGACCCAGATCTCGAAATCGTTTCTTCCGAGATAGTTCAGCACATTGGAGAGCTTCATGCCGCTGATTTCACCACTGGTCTGTGCGGCGATATTATCCAGGAAGTAGGGAACGAACCCAGAGTACAGTCTGGTGGTAGTGATTTCGCCAGACTTTACGTCTCGCAGATCGAGAAGAATATACGGCTTGGTTGTGTACACGTCAGTGCGTGTGGTAACAGTTTTTTCGGGAACCACTTCATAGTGGCTCAGTCGAACGATATGGTGACCAGCTTCCATGTAGCGAGGAGCTGCCTCGCTGTAGAAGGCGTCGATGTCGGTGGTGCCGAGCTCGATCTCGTTTCCGTTGTCGATGATGGTTGTCTTTTTCATGGTGGGTTCTCCTTTCAAATTTCTGGAGGGGTTGTCCTCCTTTGTGATTCGTGCGAAATCAGAGAAATTTTCAAAAGCAAAACTCCGCGTTTTTTTGAAAAGTTTTCGTTGCCGCAGCAAATAGAAAAGTTTTCAAAAAAACCGAAGCCGCCTTAGAAGCCGTTAGCCCCGGCCCCACATGGCGTGGTTAGGACGTACAGCGTTGGCTTAGGGGCTTACGGATTCTTTGGCGGGCGGAGTGCATTTTGTTTTGCTTTTGAAAATAGCTTCCTTATTCCCGCGCCCGTGGCGCGATTAAAATAAAAGCGGTTCTCTGATACAGTTCAATCACAAAGGAGGGCGGCCCCGGAAGTTTTGAAAGGGGGTTCTGCTGTGAAATGTAGACAGCCGTTGTCGACAGCGGTGGCGTGGCTGGCTTGGCACCTTGCCTTGTCGCCTTCTACAGTGATACTGTTCTTGCTATATGGATCTTTTGTTGTCCGTTCGCCTCTTTTTTCTCCGCTTTTCCCCTTTCTTTACTGATCCGTCTCTACTGCTCTTTTGTTTGATCCTCTTTCTACACTGATCATATATTCTGTTCCTACTGATATGTGTAGAGGGAAATGTATAAGCCTTTCGCATACCCTATATCCTATCTGATCAGTAGGAGTTAGGTGCAGAGCACAGCCTTACGGACAGGCAAGCTGGAGCAGAGAAGAAAGCTTACGCAACGAGGCAGAAGCTGGAGCTTCGCACAGGCTGGAGCAATGAGCCGGGCTGACGGAGAGGTGCAGGGCACAGCGGTGTCACCAATCTGGCGGGTGCGCCGGGCTGATGAAGACGTGGCGCGGCGTGGTGGCTGAGGTAGAGCACAGACGTAGAAGAGATGTAGAGACCTGACCCGGAGGGGTAGCGGAAAAAGTGGGTAGTGTCTCTGTAGAAAAGCTATACATATTCCCCACGCTCACCAGACTCTTCTCAGGGATCAGGTCTGTAAAGATAATCATAAAGCTCGACAAGCTCTCCAGTAGAGTAGTCGGGCTTTTCTCATACCCCCAGGCGGAAAAAGGGGGTGTATGGGTGAAAAACGGGTGGTCATTTCAAATTTCAAGTTGAAAGTTGTGGACATGCAGTAGAATTTCTGCTACTTTGCAAGTGGGGACAAGCCATGAGTTCTCATGCGTATCCCTCCTTTCGAGCCCCAAGGCTGCTGGGCAGGCAAGGCCGGCCGGTTTTTGAGTTTTTCCCGACCGCCTTACAAGTGAGCTGGCAACTCCGCCTGTTCGTGGGATGAGACGAAGCAGCGCCGGTGAAAATCCGGCAAATATGCGCCAGTAGTTCAATGGCAGAACATCGGCCTTCCAAGCCGAAAGCGGGGTTTCGACTACCCCTTGGCGCTCCAGTTCGGAAGGTAGTTGGCGGCCTTGGCCTTGACTACTTCACGGTTGGCAGATCCGTAAAACTGCCGAATATGTCACCGTCGCGCCGGGCGATGCTCACGGTTCGATTCCGTGCGGTGGTCTACGAGCCATCTTGTGTACTGAGTTGGCGCCGGTGGAAGTCCGGCAAAGTGTTTCGCCGTCTCACACTATAAGCCAATGTGCTGGGAGGACTTTCAGCCATACGGTTCGCTACCGTGTTCTCCCCGAACGGCGTCACATGCCTCTTTAGCTCAGATGGTAGAGCGCCCGCCTGTTAAGCGGGAGTGCGCTGGTTCAAATCCAGCAAGTGGCGCCACACAAACTGAGGCGGGTCAGTTACAGGAGCTGGTGTCTACACCGGCACCGTTTTACAACCGCCAAAGCGCGAAAGCGAGAAAGGAAGTTTGCAGTCCTTCGCGGCTGCGAGGGATTTAGGCGGAGGCGGGGCCGCCGAGTATACGCCGATTTGGCAGAGGGGCAATGCGCCGGTTTGCTAAACCGTGGCCTGGGCGAGAGCTCAGCGGTGGTTCGATCCCACCAGTCGGCGCCATAAATGCGTTGTGATGCCGGACGGCTCCGGCACCGGTCTTGAAAACCGAGGGCAGCAGAAATGCTGTGGGGATCGACACCTCCGCAACGCGCCAATTCAAATTGCAAATTGCGAGGTGTTCGATGGCGAGGAAAGCGGCGAGACCGACGAAGGGCGCGAGCAAAGAGAAAGAGCTTGTGCTGGACTTTGGAACGGTAAGCGAAAAGCAGCAGCAGTTTCTTGACGCGGACACCTTTTTTGTGTGCTACGGCGGAGCACGAGGCGGCGGAAAGACGCACGTTGCGCGGTTGAAGGCCGTTGGCCTGTGCGTAGCCTATCCGGGCATCAAGATCCTGATGGTGCGAGCGCACTACCCGGAGCTGGAAGAAAACCTGGTGCGGCCCATTTTGCGATGGCTCCCGAGTGAGATCTATCGCTACAACGGAACGAGCCACCTTTTGACCTTCGAGAACGGTTCCAGCATCAAATTCGGCCACTGGGATGGAGACGACGCGGAAAACGAGTACCAGGGCGTTGAGTTTGACGTGATCTTCCTGGAAGAGGCAACGCAGCTCTCCGAGCGGGCTTTTTTATACCTGCAGACCTGCATCCGGGGCGTGAATGCCTACCCCAAGCGGATGTATCTGACCTGCAACCCGGGCGGCGTCGGCCATGTGTGGGTAAAGCGGCTCTTTATCGACAAGCGGTACCGGGTAGACCCGAACAACCCAGAGCGAAACGAAGACCCGAAGGACTACACCTTCATCTTCGCCACGGTGGACGACAACCCGTGGATCCTGGAATCCAGCCCGATGTACCTGAAGAACCTGGCAAGCCTGCCGGAGGACATCAGGCAGGCGCACCGCTACGGCGACTGGGACGCACTGAGCGGAAGCTACTTCAAGAACTTTTCGCCTGTACGCAACGTGTTCCCGCGCTTCCAGATCCCGCCGAACTGGCCGCTGTACCGAAGCCTGGACTACGGCTTCGACCTTTTGAGCGTCGGCTGGTGGGCGGTGGATCAGGACGGGCGCTGCTGGTGCTTCCGGGAATATGAGGAGAGCAGGCTTGTGGTACAGGAGGCGGCTGAACGCATTCGGGCGAACACGCTGCCGAACGAGAAGATTGAGACCACCTACGTCCCGCCGGACATGTGGAACAAGCAGAAGGACACGGGCAAGAGTCTGGTGGAGCTGTACCTGGAAAACGGCGTCGTCGTGACCAAGAGCAGCAACAACCGGGTGCAGGGGCACATGATCATGAAAAACATGATGTCCCCTATCCCGCTGAAGGATCCCTTTGTGCGGAGCCTATTCAAAGATGGACAGGCGCCTGAGCAGATGCCCGGACTTATGTTCTTCTCTGACCTGGAGCGAGTGATCCAGGACATCGTCTCCATCCAGCGGGACGAAAAGAACCCCAACGACTGCGCAAAGGATCCCCACGAAGTCACCCATACGGTAGATATGTGCCGCTACTTCTGCGTCAGCCGCGTGCTGGAGGCAGAAGGCGAAAAAGACGAGAAGACCGCACTTCCCCAAGAGGAAGACGAGTTCGTGGAAGCGGACTACGAGACCTATATGTGCGGCGGAGATATGACGCAGAGCTACATCGGCTTTGCGGGATAGGAGGACAGGATGGACGTGTTCGATATCATCGTTTACATCATCACGACTTCCCTTGCGATCCTTGCGATGGCAGCCTTTAACCGGATGCGAGACAAGGACTTTCAGGAAGAACAGGAGCTGAACAACCGGCGCTATGACACCACGAGCAAGGCGCTGACCAACGAAGCGATGAACCTGACGCGACTGGCCGAGCGCGTCGAAAAGCTGGAGTCCGGCCTGAAGGAGCTGGATGCGAAAGTCGCGGAGCTTCCAGTGGATGAGATGACGGAGGAAGTGCAGCGGATGAGCGCCTGGAACGACGGCTTTTCCGAGATCGTAGGCTTCGGGAAGAACCTGCCGAAGCTGAACAAAGAGGTGCTGAAGCATGAATGAAGAGCTGGGGCTCTTTGAAGGCAAGGCCAAGCCCGAACCCCACAGCGCGTGGAGCCTGTACGAAAAGGGGCTGCTGTTCAACCAGCAGATCAACCTGGACGACACCATCCGCAGCAACCGGAACTTCTTCATCGGCAAGCAGTGGGAAGGCGTACAGGCCAACGGCCTGCCGACGCCGGTATTCAACATTCTCAAGCGCGTTGTCGGCTTCATCGTGGCGAGCATCACCACGGACAACTTGAAACTTAACGCCACTACGCTGGAGAACATGGCGAACAAGTTGGAGCTCCAGACCATTGTGGGCGTGGTGAACGACGAGTGCGCCGCTCTGATGGAGCACAACGAGATCCCCGCGCTGGTGCGGGAGTTCGCCAGAAACGCCGCAGTGGACGGAAGCGGCTGCCTGTACAGCTACTGGGATCCGGACGTGCCCGTCGGCAACGGCGTGACCGGCGCCATCAAGACCGAGACGGTGCAGGCAGAGCGCGTCTTCTTCGGCAATCCCAACGACCGGAACGTCCAGAGCCAGCCCAGCATCCAGATCTCCTTCCGGGAACTGGTGCGAAACGCGAAGCTGGAGGCAAAGGCCAACAAGGTCGCGGAGTGGCGGGATATTCAGCCGGATATGGATGAGAACACCACCCAGGACAGCGCGAAGATCACCGACGACAAGGTGACGGTGCTGCTGACCATGTGGCGGGACGATGAAACCGGCGAGATCTGGGGCTACAAGAGCACCCAGAACGTGACGATCTTCAAACCCAAGAGCCTGGGGATCCACCTTTACCCGATCTGCTGGCTGCCTTGGGACTACGTTCAGGACTGCTACCACGGCGAGGCTATGATTACCGGCCTGATCCCGAACCAGATATTCATCAACAAGGCTTGGGCCATGTCGATGCTCTCCATCATGCGCACCGCCTGGCCGAAGGTTGTCTACGACAAGACCAAGGTGCGCAGCTGGGACAACCGCGTGGGCGGCGCAATCGGCGTCCCCGGCGATGTGGGAACGGTGGCAAAGATTATTGATCCGGCGTCCATTGACCCGCAGATCGCGCAGTTTATCAAGCTGGCCGTTGAACAGACGGAGCAGAGCCTGGGCGCCACCGCTGTCGCTCTTGGCGACACCAGACCGGACAATACCAGCGCCATCATAGCCCTGCAGCGGGCGGCGTCCACCCCGTCAGAACTCACGAAGCAGAACATCTACAAGTGCGTGGAAGATCTGTTCCGCATCTACATCGAGTTCATGGCGAACTACTACAACCGGCGGATGGTAGACCTTCCCCTGTCTGCGGAAGACGCGCAGGAGATGCAGGCGATGGGGGTGAACCCGCCTGCCACCATGCCGCAGCCGGTGGATTTCAGCGTCTTGCAGCAGTACCCCATGATGCTGAAGCTGGACGTTGGCGCAAGCTCCTACTACTCCGAGATCGCAGCCATGCAGACCCTGGACAACCTGCTGGCGAGCAATCAGATCAACATTGTGCAGTACCTGGAGCGCATTCCCGACAGCTATATGCCCGCAAAACGGGCGCTGATCGAGGAGAAACGCCAGGAAATGGCGATGCAGCAGATGATGGCTGGAGCGGTGCCGGGAGCCCCCACCGGCGGCGATATGGGCGGCGGAGCGCCTGTGCCAGAAGGCAACACGCTTGGGCAGCTAAATACCGTCCCGGATGTCGTTGCAGGCGGCGGCTACGGCACGCTGCAGCGAGCCATCAACAATGGCGGAGAATTCTAAGCATGTGACGGCAATACCAGCCGTGCAGATAAACAACTTTTAGCCGGACTACCAGCGGCGGAAAGGAACGAACATGGATAACGAGAACATCAACACCGAAGTCGAAACCAAAGAAGCAGGCGAAGAGCTCCGGGAGATCGAAAACTTCGACGCCCTGTGGGGCGATGACGAGGATTTTGACGGCGGAGCGGCCGAAAAGGCAGAAGCCGAGGAGAAGCCCGCTGCAGAGGAAGAGGCGGAGGACGCACCCGAGAAGCAGGAGGAGGAAACGCCCGATGCGAAGCAGGAAGCGGAAAACCAGCGCTTCACGCTGAAACACAACGGCGAGGAATCCGAGGTTGACCGGGACAAGGTCATCGAGCTTGCCCAGAAGGGCATGGATTATGACCGCATCAAGGAAGAGCGCGACAGATTTAAGACCGATTCCGATACCATCACCAAGCTGAAGGCGCAGGAGAGCTTTTTGCAGGAGCTGGCGAAGTCCAACGATATGACGGTGGATCAGCTCATGGAAACCACCCGCGCGCGGATGCTGATGAACAACAACCCCGGCATGGATGAGGAAGCCGCGCTCAAGCAGGTACGCGAAGAGGCGAGCAAGGCCGCCGAAAAGAAGGAAAGCGAAAAGGCGAAAGAGCCAAGTCCCGAGGAAAGGCGGCAGGCCATGTTTGCCGGTTTTCTCGCCGCGTACCCCGACGTGAAGGCTGAGGACATTCCCCAGGAGGTTTGGAATGACGCAGCCAAGACCTTCGACCTTGTGAGCGCTTACCAGCGGTACGAGAACCGCCAGCTGCGCAAGGAGATCGAGACGCTGCGCCAAAACAACAAGAACAGGGAGCGCAGTCTGGGCAGCGCAAAATCCGTAGGATCGAGAACGCAGAGCCAGGCTTTTGACGCGCTCTGGTATGACGACGACGATTGACGCCAGAGCGGCGAAGCTCCTTGCTCGTGACGAAACAACAAGGAGATTATGAATTATGGCAGACGGCACCATCAATGTAGCAACCCTGTATGAGAAGAAGCTGGAAGAGCGCTTCTCCATCGGTTCCAAGACCAACGCCTACGCGGGCAAAAAGTATGACTTCGTAGGCACCAAGAGCATCGAGATCATCACCGCCGACCGCGTGGATCTCGTGGACTACACCCGCAGCGGCCAGAACCGCTTCGGCACCATCTATGAGCTGGGCGACACCAAGCAGACCCTGACCATGAGCCAGGACAAGGCCTTCACCTTCTCCATCGACAAGGCGAACGCCAGCGATCAGTTCAACGTCAAGCAGGCCAACTCCCGCCTGAAGGATCACTGGGACAACGTAGTGACCCCCACCGTGGACAAGTGGCGTCTCGCCAAGTGGGCTGCCGGTAACGGCCTGTCCACCGGCAAAACCATCCTGACCAACGCCACCCCCGCCGCTCTGAGCAAGAGCAACATTCTGGAGGCCATCTTCAACGCCGGCGCCGCCATGAGCGACGAGCTGGTGCCCACCACCAACCGCGTCCTCTTCATCAGCGAGCTGGACTATGTGAAGCTTCAGCTGGCTGACCAGGTGGTAGGCGGTGCCCAGCTGAACAAGCAGGCCATCGCCCAGGGCTACAAGGGCACCATCGACGGCATTCAGATCGTGACCGTGCCCAGCACCTACATGCCCGCGAAGACCGGCTTCATCCTCAAGTGGAAGGGTGCCACCGTTGACCCCATCAAGCTGAAGACCCTGCGTGTGCAGCGCACTCCTCTGGGCATCGACGGCGACGTGGTGGAAGGTCACATCTACTACGATGCTTTTGTGCTTGACGCCAAGTGCAAGGGCGTATACGCCTACAAGACCTCTGCTTGAGGCAGCAACTGAACAGGGCGGGCAACCCCGCCCTGTTTTTGCAGAAGGACATCGCAGAGGGAAGAGCAAAAGGAAGTGATGAAATGACGGAAATCGAATTGCGGCAGAGCGTTCTTGACAAGGCGAAGCTCTGGCTGGCCTGCAAGGAAGCGGACGGAAGCCACCGGAAGATCATCGACAAGTACAACGAGATCCGACCGCTTCCGCGCGGCTACCGCGTGACCTATACCGACGCCTGGTGCGCCACCTTTGTCAGCGCGGTGGGGTTCGCCGCAGGATTGAGCGACATCGTCTACCCGGAGTGCGGCTGCGAGCCGATGATCCGGCTGTACAAACAGCACGGCCGCTGGGTGGAAGACGACAACTACATGCCCCAGCGAGGCGACGTGGTCTTTTACGATTGGCAGGACAACGGCGTGGGAGACTGCACCGGGAACGCCGATCACGTCGGGCTGGTCTGGAGCGCATACAACGACGCCATCACCGTGATCGAGGGCAACTGTTCCGACATGGTGCGTTTCCGCGACATCAAACGCAACGGGCGGTACATCCGGGGCTACGGTCTGCCGGACTACGCCAGCAAAGCGGACAGTGTGGCAGCGCCTCCTGCCGTGGCACCGGAAGAGAGAAAGACCGAGCTTGTCCCCCTTCCGGTTTTGATGATCGGCGACGGCGGTGAAGACAGCGACCTGGAGGAAGCAGTTTCAGCTATGCAGTTTCTGCTGGAAAAGCGAGGCTTCAAGTGCGGCTGGATGGGTGCTGACGGAGACTTCGGGCAGAAGACCGAGAGCGCCCTCGGCAAGTTCCAGGCCGCCTACGGCCTGGAGCATGACGGAATCTGCAAGGGCAATGACTGGGCGGTTCTGATTCTGGGGGTGAAGCAGCATGACTGATCTGCAGACCTTGGAAGATCGGATTAAAAGCCTCGAAGGACGCGCGGCGAAGCTGGAAGACCGCATGGCGCAGAAAGACACGGAATTTGCCGTGATTAACACGAAACTCAGCGCGATCCTTTGGGGCGTCGGCGTGATCGGAGCAGCGCTCATCGGAGTGCTTGTGAAAATGCTTTTTGGAGTGTGAACGATGAAGTACAAGTTTTCTGACTGGATCAAGGCTGCGGGCATCCGCGCCATCAAGACTGTCGCCCAGACCGCTGTTGCCACCATCGGCACCTGTGCGGTGATGTCGGACGTGAACTGGATCATGGTGGGCAGCGCCTCGCTGCTGGCCGGAATCCTGTCTCTGCTGACCAGCGTGGCCGGACTGCCGGAGCTGGACAAGGGCGAAGAGTAAACCTACACGGGAGGGGCTTGCCCCTCCCTTTCAGGAAAGGTGATTATATGACCACAGCACAGGAAGTATTTGAAGCTGCCATCGCCATGATGGACGAGCTGAACGATCAGGGAGCGGCAGACCATTCCGACACGCAGGAGTACAAAAACAGGACGCTTGCGATCCTGAACATCCTGCGAGGCGAGCTGTACCCCTACTCCGACAGCTACCAGATCGGAGAAAACGGGCGGCCGATCTCCGCGCAGATCCTGGACTTTGAAACGCCCATCGAACTGGACGACTATATCTGCCAGAGCGTGATGCCCTACGGTCTGGCTGCACATCTGCTGATGGACGAAAACCCCACCAGCGCAAACTTTTTCCAGCAGCGCTACGACGAGCTGAAAAACGGGCTTCGCTCCGGCTACCCCGCCATGGGCAGCGAAGACATCGTGGACGTGTACGGCAGGCGCGGCGGGATCGACCCGTACAACGAATTTTCCAGATGGTAAACCCCTATCGGCGCTGCCGCGCCACTTCCCCCCTCCGGGGGAAGCAAAGAAGAAGGAGATTAAAATGGCAGAGACAAGAGGACGGCGTCCGGAATGGAACGACTACAAGAAGCTCCGGCAGGCCGTGGATAAATACTTTGAAGACTGCAAGGCGACAGATGAGTTCCCGGACTATGCGGGAATGCTGATTGCCTTACAGATCGACAAGGAAGAAGTTCAGGCCATGTGCGCCGAGGACGCGCCGAACTACGCGGAATACCGGCGCATCTTCAAGATCGCAAAGCTCCGGCGCGAGAGCTGGCTTGCCCGCCACATGGTAGCGGACAACAAAAAGGCCACCGGCTGTATGAACGCCCTGAAACAGGAAGAAAACGGCGGCTACCAGGATAAGAACATCCAACAGGGCGACCGGACGCTGAAGATCAAGGTGGACGGAATTGGCGGCGGTATGAACGCCATGAGGTGAACAAATGCTTAGAATCCGAGTAAACATTGCATCCGCAGAAATCGTAGAGACCGAGAAGATTACAGCCGGGCGGGTGGGCCTGCGATGCGGCTTTACGTTTGACAGTGCGTGGGACGGGCTTGCCAAGACGGCCGTCGTCAGCGGCGTGGTGCGGCGGGACAGGGTGCTCGTCGGGGACGAGATCGAAGTGCCGGGCGAATGTCTGATCAAAGAGAACTTCTTGCTCCGGATCGGCGTGGTGGGCAAGAATGGAGACGGCACTGTGGTGATCCCTACAGTCTGGGCGAATTTCGGGAAGATCCTGCCCTCTGCGGAGGAAAGCGGAGAAACCCCGGCAGAGCCCACGCCGGACGTGGTGGCGCAGATCCAGCAGAACAGCGCCAATGCTCTGCTGCTGGCGCAGCGCGTGATGCAGATGGCTGAGGACGGTGAGTTTAACGGCGAGGACGGCACAGACGGCAACGGCGTGTGGTACACAACGGGGCGCATCTCCGGCGATGAGAACCCGTTCGTGCGCCGCCGTGACCTCATCGGGCGCGAGGGCGCTACCGTGCAGGTGCATGATATGCTGTTTGCTCCAGACGTGGGATACGAGGGAGGGCCGACAACGCTCTATGAGATCGTCGATGTCGGCATAGCTTGTACACTCAAGCGCCTCTGCAAGATGCAAGGCACCAACGGAACCGACGGCGCATCCGCCTACGAGATCGCCGTAGCGCATGGCTATGAGGGCACGGAAGATGAGTGGCTTGCAAGTCTCAAGGGTGCGCCGGGCAGCGATTATGTGCTGACGAGCGCGGACAAGGCCGAAATTGCATCGCTTGTGCTTGCTGATCTGCCCACCTGGGACGGAGGTGACTACTGATGGCATACGACAAAGCAGTGGACAGCGCCGCGCTGAACGACGCGCTGGACTATACCGCCGACAGAATCCGGGTTAAGCTGGGCAACTCAAACTCGATCCATTTTGACCTGGAAAACGGCCTCGGTTTCGGTGACGCCGTCAATGCGATCCCGGCGATCCCGGCCTATCTGGGGCACATGCGGATCACCCCGGAGACCAATATACGCTCGGTGCAAATTCCCATCGGAGATGCACATACAGTCCTCATCTCGTCTACACACGATTTTGTTGCAAGATCATATACATCGGCGGTCGGTGGGATTGTATATGTGACGAGCTCGGGTAGCGTTTATACAACCGTCTCGCGTATGCTGACCATAACCACCAGCGGCAATATCAGTTATACCGCAAGCAACGGCAGCGGGCAGAACTGGCACATAAGTGACGGCGTGCTGACGATCTCCAACACCTCCGGCTTTGTCTTTGCGGCTGGCTTGCCCTATGCCTTCTTCTGGCTTGGGGGGGGAGGGAGACTGATGGCACAGATCACAGGTGCGCAAAACGAAAGAGTCTTCTCCATCCAGAAGTGGCTGGGGCTGAACCAGAACCCGGACGGCGACACGAAGCTCAAAATGGGCGAGGCGGCGTCCATGCGGAACTGGAAGGTAACGCGAGACGGCAACCTGCAGAAGCGACCCGGCACCCGAGAAGTGCTGCACATCGGCGCGGAGCCGGTGGAGGCTGTTTGGACAGGCTTCGTGGCGGAGCAGGAAGTCGTGATGGCCGTGTGCGGCGGAAAGCTCTACCGCTGTGCCCAGGGAGGCACCTGGAGCCTGACAGAGATCGGGACTGTGCCCTTGACGGTTGCAAGCCACAAGCCCCACATGTTCGGCTTCGGCGGGAAGCTGTGGCTGATCGCCTACGGGGACTACTACTGCTGGGACGGGACGAGCTTTGGCCGGGTAGAGGGCTATGTTCCTCTGGTGGCTGTTGCCATCCCGCCGGACGGCGGCGGCGAGCTGCTGGAGCAGGTGAACAAGCTCAACGGCAAGCGTCGGGTCTGGATCTCCCCCAACGGCACGGGCACCAAGTTCCTGTTGCCGGAGGACGGCACGATCACCGCAATCGACTATGTGAAGAACCTGGGCACGGACACGAATGTCCCGGACACGGACTACACTGTAGACCTGGCAGAGGGCAGCGTGACCTTTGCCAGCGCTCCGGCAGAGAGCGTGAACAGCTACGAGATCGCCTGGACGGTGAGCGAGACCTTCCGCAGCGAAGTGACGGCCATGTGCTACAGCGAGACCTACAACGGGACGCAGGACACGCGGGTGTTCCTCTACGGTGACGGCGGAAGCGAAGCGCTCTATTCCGAGGTGGACTACTGGGGAATTGCCAGGGCGGACTACTTCCCGGATCTGAACGAGGTGCGGGTGGGTGTGAAGAACACGCCCATCACCGGGATGATTCGACAGTATTCCCGGCTGGTGGTCTTCAAGACGGACGGCGCCTGGAGCATCCAGTACGGCACGATCACCGACGCGGACGGCAGCGCCTGGGCGGGCTTTTATGTGTCGCCGCTGAACCGCACCATCGGCAACGACGCCATGGGGCAGGTGCAGTTGGTGCTGAATAACCCGGTGACGCTGTTCGGCTCCGACCTGTACGAGTGGAAGTCCGGCAGTTTCGGAAATCTGACCAACGACGAGCGGCAGGCCAGACGTATCTCCGACCGGGTGTACCAGGCACTGAGCGAGATGGGGCTGCGCTCCTGCCGGGCTTACGACGACAACTACCACCAGGAATACTACATCTTCAGCCCGAGCACGCAGGAAGCGCTCTGCTGGAACTACGCAGCGGACGCCTGGTACTACTACGACAGCTTTCCGATGTACAGTCCCTTCGTATACCGGGGCGAGCTGTACTACGGCTCTATGGCCGGAGGCATCCAGCACGTCAGCACGAACTACGCCTATGACAAGATCGGCAGCGGCGAGGTGCAGCCAATCGACTGCTACTGGTCAAGCGGCAGCATGTCGTTCGGCGCGGACTACCAGCGCAAGTACAGCGCCATGATCTGGCTTGGCATCAAGCCGGAGACCAAGGGCGAGGTCTGGGTGACGGTGGAGACGGACAAGAGCGTCAGCTACCAGGAGAAGGTGGTGACGTCGGCGCTCTTCGGCTTCGACAACGTGGACTTTGAGAACTTCACCTTCGAGACAAACCGGAAGCCGCAGATGAAACGGCTCAAGATCAAGGCCAAGAAGTTCGTCTTCTACAATCTGATCCTGAAGAGCAACAACGCGAACGCGGGCGCCACCGTGACCAGCGCAGACATGCGTGTGCGCTTTACGGGCTACAGCAAGTGAGGTTTGAATATGGCATTTACAAGAGTTGACAACAGCGCGAGCCTTGTTTCGCAGCTGGACAACAAGCCGAATCTGATGACAGGGATGACACCTACAAAGTTGAAGGCTTGGTTTGACGATCTCGGCCTTGCGCTGAAGAGCTACATCAACGAGACCCTTCTGGCAGAGCTGGAAGGCACGAGCGGCGCCGGGAACATCGGGATCGACGTCATTACCGGGCTGACGGCGGCAACGGTACAAGGGGCGCTGGCGGAGCTGAAGGAAGCGATTGATGGCGCCACCACCGGACAGCTGCCCAACGGGAGCGTGAGTACCGCGAAGCTGGCGGACCTGGCTGTCACCACGGAGAAGTTGGGCGAGCTGGCCGTAGCTACCGCGAAGCTGGCAGACGCAGCGGTGACTGCAGCAAAGCTGGCGGCTGGCGCTGTGGAAACCACAAAGCTGGCTAACGGAGCTGTGACCGAAGAGAAGATCGCCGCTGCTGCCGTGAGCGCGGACAAGCTCAGCGCAGGCGCAGTTACCACAGAAAAGCTGGCGAATAGCCTGCGGGTTCCCATTGCGAAGGGCGGCACCGGCACCACGGTTGGTGCGCAGGTTCCCATCAACGCCGAAGTTGTTACTCTGCTCGGCGGCACCACGAACGCATGGACGCAGGACGGCACGGTGTACACGCAGGACGCGGAGATCACCGGGATGCTTGCGAACAGCAAATTCGTCGCATCCCCCGCAGATCCGTCCAGTTGGGACATCGCTTTGGACGCGAATCTGAAGTCGCCCACGGCGGGCACGGGCAAGCTGACCTTCGTGTGCGACGAGTGCCCCGCCAGCGGGAAAGACATCTCCGTGACGGTGTATTGGTGGTGACGGCTATGGGAGTGTGGATGGGCCCGATGGGCGGAGGGCAGCCGATTACGCAAGCAGACATCAGTTATTCCGGCAGCATGAGCTTTGCTTCCAGCGGGAAGAACTGGGAGATTGCACTGAAAAGCGGCAGCGCAGCCGCGTTACGTTTCCTGAAAAACCCAGGCAAGGTAGACATCTTCTTGGTAGCTGGCGGCCAGAGTGCTTACGCCTTTACACCGCAGGAGAGCGCCTACCAAGGGCCGTCTCACGGTGGCTATGGCGGCAACGGCGGCGAATGCGTGACGCAGACGGTGAAGCTGCAGAAAGGAACGGATTATTCCGTGACTGTAGGAGGCAGCGACGAAAACAGTTCTATCGTTGTCGGCAACACAACCTACACAGCGAGAAGTGGCTATGGTGCCGCTGGCGGCGAGGGTGCAGTCGTGCAAAGCTCCGTGAGCAAGCAGCCGGAAGACG
The DNA here is from genome assembly GCA_947165745.1 of uncultured Clostridia bacterium. Next base: position 16,420 of record CAMVBO010000005.1, read on the forward strand.
GGACTGACGGCTTTTTCGCTTACGGCGAGCAAACAGACACGCTGCTGCTTTCCGAATTTGCCGGACATAAATTCGGCGCAGGTGGTGCAGGAGGCAGCGCACACTGCGGCAGCTCCGGCGCATACAGCAGCGGCTCGCTGGGCGGCGAGAGCAACGGCGCGGAGCATCAGTATGGCAAAGGCGGCCGTTACATGGTCGGCTATACCGGCGCAGTAAACGGGACGGACGGCTTTGCCAACCACGGACAGGGCGGCGGTGCCGCTGCCTATTGGTGGACTGGCAGCACGTCCCGTCATGGCGATGGCACCGCGAATGCGCAGGGCAAAGGCGGCAGCGGCATCATCATCATTCGGAACCACAGGGGGGATTGATATGGCAACTCTCGAAGAAGAATACAAGAACTATCAGCAGACGCAGAACACCGACCAGATCAACAGCATGTACGACGCCCAGAAGCAGTCGCAGCTTGCCGGTCTGGAGAGCGCCTACAACCAGAGCATGTCCAACGCTCAGGCGGCGCGTGACGCGATCCCCCAGCAGTACCAGGCCAGGGCGAACGACCTTGCCACGCAGTACGAGCGGCAGCGGCGCAACCTGAACCAGCAGGCAGCGGCAAACGGGCTGAACACCGGCGCCGGGAGCCAGATGCACCTTGCGCTGGGCAGCAATTTCCAGCGTGACTACGGCGGCATTCGCACCGCGCAGCAGCAGGCACTGGACACCGCCGACCGAGGCATCCGGGATCTGCAGAGCGCTTACCAGAGCAAGGTACAGCAGGCCGTGGCGAACAACGACTACGAACGGGCACAGGCGCTGCTGGCGGAGTACAAGAACCAGTATCAGCGGCAGCTCCAGCAAGCCCAGACCCTGGCAAGCTACGGCGACTTTTCCGCCTACCTGAATATCCCCGGCTACAGCCAGGGACAGGTGGACAACATGCGCAACGCCTGGATTGCATCGAACCCGCAGCTGGCCTACAACACCGGGGCGATCTCGGCCGAGCAGTATTACCAGATGACGGGCAAGTGGCCTGCCGGGTATACGCAGCCGGCGGCTGGCGGGTATACGCCCGGGTACACACCCCAAACGCCCGAAACCCCGGAATCCGGTTCGCTCGTCGGCTCCATTTCCGACGCGCTTGCCGGAACGGCACCCGCAGTGATGGCGAATCCCTACAACCCGCTCGTTGCAGCGGCAGGAGCGGCTGGCAGTATCGCCGCAGGCGTTGTTGGACACTACACCGGAGCCGGGAACGGGAGCAACGCCGCGAACGGTCAGCAGCAAGCCCAGGCAAACCGGCTGCCTTATATCGGCATTGGCACCGGCAGCGGGCCGTATTACCGGGCCAGGAACTTCCAGCAGGTTGCTTCCGCCGACGCAGAGAACTACCTGCGTCAGATGCTGAACAGCGGGCAGATCACAGAGGAGCAGGCAAACCAGATCCGCAGAGGAGGCTAAGCGCCTATGAGCACTTACGACAACATCCTGGAGGAATACCGACGGCGCAAAAACGGCGAAAGCGTGCCGCAGGCCACGGTACAGGAGCAGCAGCCCGCCCAGCAGCAGAGCAATGGCGCTGCCTACGACTCCGTGCTGCAGGAGTACCAGCGCCGCTTGCGCGGAGAAAGTCAGCCTACTCCGCAAGCCGCCGAAACCCAGCCGATCCACGCGCCTATGCCGCAGCCTGTGCAGACGGCAACGCCCGAGCGGGAGATGCAAGCCTCCGTACAGCGTAAGCCTCTCCCCTCTCCGCTGCGGGATCCCGGCAATCGGCTTGCGCGGCTGCAGGACGACACCACGCAACAGCAGGCGCAGACGCCGCAGAAGAGCTTTGCGAGCGATCCCTTCGGCTTTCTGTTCAATCAGCCCAAGCAGGCGCAGCAGCAGGCGGAAGAGGCGAAGCAGCCCAGCGACCCCACCGCAGAGGCCGGGCGCGGAAAGACACTTCCCGGCGGGCAGCGGATGGAGACGATAGACCCCGGCAGGCTGACGCAGGAGAGCGGAGCAGCCTTCGGAGCCGCTTTGAGTGCTGCGCAGACGCGGATTCAAGACCAGGGATCGGCGCAAAAGCAACAGCCGATAGTCGCCGATCCGCAACGAGATCCAGGCAACCGGCTTGCGAGAATACAGGATG
>CAMVBO010000006.1 GCA_947165745.1 uncultured Clostridia bacterium
GGGGAACCAGCGGCGGGCGGCGATGACCACCAGCGATTCAAACACCGCCAGCATCACGGCGAACATCGCCAGGTCCATCGCCCGGTACTGCCGGATCGTCCGCTGTCCCTTCAAGCGCTCACCTCCAGCCGGCGAAGCGGCTCGATTTTGCAACAAATGACCTTAAAATAACAAAAAATGATACCTTAAATTTAATAGGATTATATCATCAGTTGTACGATGTGTCAATATTTGGACGCTGTAGTTAAAAATAAAACACCCCGAATTGGGACAAGGGACGCCCATAAAATAAGACTTCGGTCTGTTCAGACCGAAGTCGGTATAGATCATATGGTTTCACCCAGCGCTTCGCCGTCGATGCGGCTCCTCATGGCGATCAGCTTTGCCAGGAAGAACATCACGGCGCACTCGTCCTCCTGCCAGATGCGCAGGCTGTGGGGCTCGGCGCAGACAAGATAGCCGTCGGGAACCGCGTTGTCCATGCCGACACGCACCACCATCAGCGATTCCACCTCGCGCCGCTTCAGCGCGCCGTAGAAAACGGGGCAGCGCGCGTTGACCCGCTCCAGATTGTTGGTGGTAAACAGCTCGTCGTTCATCAGGTTGTCGATGTCGCCCACGGGTTCTTCAACGCCCTGGGCGCGCACGGCGCGCATGACGCGGTCACGGCCGACGTAGTAGAGGTCCGTCAGCCGCAGTTCGTCGATCAGCACCGGCGTGACGGAGAGCAGCTTGTTCTTCAGCCCCGGCGCCATTTCAAACATCCGCACCACGTTGCACATGGTGGTGTAGACGCCCCGTCGGGCGATCTGCTGGATGTCGATGTTGGCGTGCTTTTCCTTCACATATATAATATAGCAGTTGCGGCCCTTACTCTTGCCCCGGTAGAGGGTCTTGTCGATCATGGCGAACAGGCTGTCAAAATCCTGCGCGTCGTCGGGAAAGGTGGCGCAGCCGATGGTGCCGGTGATGAAGGGGGAACAGCCCTCCATGGGCACGTTTTTGCGCACCACCCGCTGGCTGTTGTAAAAATCAGCCAGGAAGGCCTTTTTGTCCGCGTATTCCCGGTCGCGCAGGTTGATCCACAGCAGCTCGTCGCCGCCGAAGCGCCCGGCGACGCCGTAGCCCTTAAGATATTCGGTCAGGTTTTCGGCCACGTCGATCAGCACCCGGTCGCCGGCGTTATGGCCATAGGCGTCGTTGACAAATTTGAAGTTGTCCAGATCCAGCATGCCGAAGGTGAAGGGGGTGCCGGCCTGGATCAGCGACTGAGCGAAGCCCAGGATATACTGCCGCGATACCAGCCCCGTCAAAGGGTCCAGCACATTTGAGACGTCCCGTCTGCCGAGCGTCTCATCAAAATATGCGTATTTTGTAAGCTGTTCCTTTGTGTACATTCAAAATCTCCCGGTGGTCTGGACGGATCGCGTTATATGTGAATATCAACAATGCTATTATACCATTTTGCCGGGCTTCCTGTCCAGTCCCTATTTCGACAAGTTGAGAAAAAACGCGGCCGACGCCGGTGTGCGGGAGCACCCGGCCTGCATACCGTGCTCGCGAAAATGCATCGTTCCGAATTTAGAAACAGACTCTAGAAACAAGCTCTAAACTGCCGGCCCAAAGGCCGATTGCCGGGCGAATGCGAGAGCGCGAGTGCGCCAGATTTAACGGCACCACATACAAAAGCCAATGTAAATTCAATTCTACATATATTTTTTCTCTGTAGACATTTAACATTCGTTGTGCTATAATCAATATATTGGGTGAACTGGACAATATGGATTTCTGTGTTGTTTTGACCGGGTTCATCCAGTCTTCCAGGACGGTTCAGGGGAGACGAGCGTATTTATTTACTGGGCGGCTTTCCAGCGGATTATGACGGCTCCATGGGCCGGATCGACGGGAAGGCCAGAACGGTGGAGGCCTTATGGGCCTTCAGGAAACAAAGGTGAGTATGTGACTGGGTACAAACTGGCAGCGCCCGCCTGGGATGGAGATGCGTGACATGACGATCGTGGACATGCACTGCCACATCCTGCCCGGCGTGGACGACGGCCCGGAGACAATGGAGGAATCCATCGCGGCGCTCAAGACGGCGCAGCAGCGGGGCATCGGCGCGATGATCGTCACGCCGCACTTCCACCCCGGAAGGTTTGTGGTGACGGCGGATCGGGCGCTGGAAGCGTTGACGCGCGTGCGGCGAAGAGCTGCCGACGAGGGACTGAAGATCCGGCTGTATCCCGGACAGGAGTGCTACTACTACAGCGGGCTGCTGGAACAGCTGGAAGCCGGAAACGTGCTGACGATGAACGGCACCAACTACGTCCTGGTGGAGTTTGAGACCGAGACGCAGTATTCCACCATTACCCGCGCGATACGGGAGCTGCGCGACAGCGGCTATAAGCCGATTATCGCCCATTACGAGCGCTATCGCTGCCTGTACCAGCGCACCGAGCGGCTGGAGGAGCTGCGCAAGGGCGGGGCGATGCTCCAGCTGAACTTCGCCCGCCTGATCGAGAAGGGCAGCTTTCTACACCCGAACGTGTGGCGCCGGCTGATGAAGGACGGATATGTGGACTTCCTCGGCAGTGACACCCACGGCATGAAGTTCCGCCCGCTGCACGTGGCGGAGGCGCTGGAATGGCTGAACGACGGGGTGAAACCGGAACTCAGGCTGAGGGTGCTGGAGACCAACATGAATCTTCTGCTGAAGACGGGACGGAGCCCGGGCGTATAGACGCAAGCAATACTGAATTAATCGAGTGAGGGGTATACACCGATGGAGCAGAACAAACCGACCAACGAGGCTGCCGTCACGGCCAGGCTGCAGCAGAACGCCGCCGCGACTGAGACGGAGATCGATCTCGGCGAGGTATTTTTCACGCTTCTGCACAACTGGAAATTGCTGATGCTGGCGTGCGTGATGGGCATTGTCGTGATGGCGGGTTATTACGGCCTGTTCGTCCGCAATACCTATGAAGCCACCACGGAGCTGTACATCACCAACACGGATTCCGTGATTTCCTTCCAGGACCTGCAGATCGGTTCGGCCCTGACGGAGGACTATCGCACCATCATCACCAGCCGGAGCGTGCTGAACAAGGTGATTTCGGATCTGCAGCTGAACATCAACTGCGATCAGCTGCGCAAGCTCATCACGGTCAGCAATCCCTCGGGCACCCACATCATAACGACCAGCGTGCGCACGTCGGACATCGAGACCAGCCGGAACATCGCCAACGACCTGCTGAACGTCAGCATCGACCAGATCTATCAGATCGTCGGCACGGGCAAGCCCACGGTTATCGATTACTCCGAGGCCGAGGCTGTGCGGGATGTGACGCCGAGCCTGATGCGGTTCATGGTGATTGGCGGGGTGCTCGGCATGCTGGTGGTCATCGCGTTCATCGTCATCAAGATGCTGATGGATACCACCATCAAGAACGACGACGATGTGGAGAAGTACCTGCAGATGCCGGTGCTTTCAGCCGTGCCGTTCTATGAGGATTAAGCGAGAGGAAGAAACCACTTATGGAGAGAGACACCAGCGAGATTCGGAGCGTTTCCGCGAGCAGGCGGGTCGTGATGGATATCCCGGACGTGCCATTCCAGGTCAATGAAGCGATCAACACCCTGCGCGGCAACATCCAGCTGAGCGGTTACAATATCAAGACGGTGTGCGTCACCAGTACGCTGGAGCACGAGGGCAAATCCTCCGTGGCTTTCCGCTTGGCCAAGAGCTTTGCGGCCCTGGACAAGAAGACCCTCTATCTGGATTGCGATATCCGCAACAGCCAGACCGCCTCGCGCTATTCCGTCAAGAAGCGCAGGGGCCTTTCCGAGTACCTGTGCGGCGAGCTGGAGCTGGAGCGGGCGATCTGGGAGACGAACGAACCCTGCCTGGACGTGATCTTTACAGGCGCGTCGGCGCCCAACCCCAGCGAGTTGTTTTCCGGCGAACTGTTCACGGAACTGGTCAAGACCGTTCGGTCGAGATATGACTATGTGATTCTGGACACCGCGCCGGTCAACGCCGTTATCGACGGCGTGCTGATCGCCAAGCAGTGCGACGGCACCATCCTGATTGTCGAGAGCGGCGCGACTTCCCGCCAGCAGGCCCAGCACGCCAAGCAGCAGTTGGATTACGCGGGCGTGAAGGTGCTGGGCGCCGTGCTGAACAAGGTGGGCCACGGCAAAGGCAAGTACGGCTACGGTTATGGCTACGGCTATGGTTACGGCTACGGTTATGGCTACGGTTACGGCTATGGCCAGGATAAGGATAAGAACAAGAAGACCCGGAAAGCCAAGAAAAAGTAGGCGTTACTGTAGAAATGTCAGAGAAGAGCAGGCATCACTCCAGCCACGGCCATCACCATCATGGCCATCACCACAGCCATCACCATGAAAGCCGGCTGAAGCGCCGACTCAAACGCTGGTTGCACAAACGCAGGTGGGCGGTGCTGGCGGCTGTGCTGATCATTGTCGTGATCGTGGCGGCGGGCCTTTGGATGCGGCGGGATATGAAGAGCCGCTCCGGACTTGAGGTCAAGGCATCCCGACAGGTGGACATGGCCGGCGGCTACAGGAGCATTGAATACAACGGCAAGACTTACCGCTACAACAACCGCGTCACGACGATCCTCTACGCCGGCATCGACTCGGAGGACGAAATCAGGGCGGCAAAGGCGTTTGTCGGCGCGCCCAGGGCGGACAGCATTTCGCTGGTTGTGATGGATGAGCGCAATGACCGCATGACCATCATCGCGCTGAGCCGCGACACGATGACCGGGATCCACAAATTCACCGTCGACGGCAAGGACCGCGGCGCCTTTACCGATCACCTGGCCTTCGCCTATACCTATGGCGACGGCGGAGAGGTGAGCTGCAAGAACCTTTGCCGGGCCGTGTCAGACCTGCTGTTCGGAATTCCCATCGACGGCTACGTGGTCTCCAACCGGGCCTCCCTGCCGATTCTCGGCGAGGCCATCGGCCCCGTGGAGGTAGTGGTGCCCAACGACGATCTGGCCGCGGAGGGCTTTGTCAAAGGCGAGACCGCCGTGATCGACGGGGAAAACCTGGCGTCTTTTGTCAGGACGCGCGATACCGCGGGGGATTTTACCAATGTTTCCCGCATGGAGCGCCAGAGGGCTTACATCAACGGGGCGCTTGAAAAGATCGTCAATCTGTTGACAAAAGACAGCGACAGCGCCTGGCGCCTGATGGAGCAAGCCGAGGAAAACGTGTTGACAGACATCACCCGCAACCGCTACCTGGACCTGATCCGGGTGTTGAAGAACACCTATTACACCGGGGACAGCTACTATACCCCCGAAGGCAGACAGGTGGTTGGCGATCTGCACGACGAGTTTTACCCCAATCTGGACGCGCTGCACGAAAAGGTCCTTGAGCTGTTCTATCTGGAGAACTGACCTTCGGAGGGCCTGCGGCGCTGGCGAGCGGTTGCCGGAGAATGTATGACCGGCCGTCAAGCCGCATAGTAAACAGGGTATCATCGCTTCGGCGTTGATATATACTGGCTGGTTTGGCCAGGATCAATCGAGAAAGGAGGAGATAACCATGAGGAAATTGATTGCGGTTCTGTGTGTTGTCGCCATGATGCTGATTATGGCGGTGCCCGCGTTCGCCAATCCCAGTGTTGCGAATCCGGTGGAGACCAAGACCGAGGGCGTTGTTATCAGCGAGCTCGATAAGGAAGATCCGGCCAAGGATATTGAGAATGAGGCGATCAAGGGCGTGGTCGCGGCGCTGAACGGCGAGGGCTATATCACCCCCACCGAGGTCGTGCTGGCTGTTAAGGGTCCGGAGGCCACGGAAGAGCTGGAGGCCGTCAAGGATTACAGCTTCTCTTCCCAGTTCAATCACATCAGCGCGCCGGAGTTCCCGGTTGACGTGGAATTCGTGGGCACTGACGAGAACACCAAGATCATGCTGATCAACGAGAAGGAAGAGGTCCTGCTGGTGGTCATCGAGGCCAATGAGGACGGCACCTTCACCTTCCCCTTCGAAGGCGACTTCGCGCTGATCGATCCCACTCCCGAAGCTTAAGGAGTGCATTGATCCAAGAACGCCGCGGAGGGCGGAGCTTCGTCCGCCCTCCATAGTTTTGCCATTTTGGCGGAATTGTATACTACACGATCAGGACTTCAGGGAAATGGCTTGGCGATCCGCGTCGGGAAGCCATTTCCCTGAAGCCCGATTTGTTTGATGTGGGGATCCTTTGACACATGAGAGAAAACACCCCGAAACCCGCGGGCTGCGTGGAATCGTGGAATCAAAGCCGCAATCCCTCGCGCACGGCGTCGGGGATTGACGAAACCGCGTGTCCTGTGTTATCCTTTCCATGAGGAACGGACGCCTGCGATGCGCTGCTGGCCATCGGCTTATCATCTGCCCGGACACAGGGGCGCAATCGCTCCGTTGGGCGAATGGCGGCGCGGGGGGAGGACCTCGGTCGTCCCACGACCACCGGGCTGAAGAACAAGCGGAACTTTATGGCGTATTTGCAGCGGCTGTAGGGGCCTTTGTGTCCAATCAAATACCACAGACAGCGCCTGCGGAAAGGCGGCGTTCTGGAAGGAAGTATGATCGTGAAGACCTATTTGATCACCGGCGGCGCCGGATTCATCGGAAGCAACTTCGTCCATTATATGCTGGGTAAATATGAGGATATACGCCTTGTCAACCTGGACAAGCTGACCTACGCGGGCAACCTGGAGAACCTCAAAGCCGTGGAAGGCGATCCCAGACATATTTTTGTGCAGGGAGACATCTGCGACAAGGCTCTGGTGGCAAGGCTTATTGCCGATTACGATCCCGATACCATCATCAACTTCGCGGCAGAGTCCCATGTGGACCGCTCCATCGCCAACCCGGAAATATTCGTCGAAACCAACGTCATGGGCACGGTCAACCTGCTGCAGCGTGCGAAGGAGGCCTGGTATGACCCGCGATCCAAGGCCTGGAAAGCGGGCAGGAAGTACCTGCAGGTCAGCACCGACGAGGTCTATGGCGCGCTCGGGGCGGAGGGATGCTTCACGGAGACGACGCCCATCAACCCGCACAGCCCGTATTCCGCCTCGAAGGCGGCCGCGGATCACTTTGTTAAGGCTTTTTCCGATACTTACGGCATGCCGGTCAATATCACGCGATGTTCCAACAACTATGGCCCTTATCAGTTTCCTGAGAAGCTGATTCCGCTGATGATCAACAACGCGAAGCATCACAGGAGCCTTCCCGTATATGGCGACGGCATGCAGATCCGCGACTGGCTGTATGTGGAGGATCACTGCAAGGCCATCGATATGGTGGCCAGCGCCGGCAGACTGGGGGAAGTGTACAACGTGGGCGGCCACAACGAGCGCCCGAATATAATGATCGTGAAGACGGTCATCGGGCAGCTGCGCGACCGGCTGAAGGACGAGGAGATCGGCGATGGGCTGATCAAGCACGTCGAAGATCGCCTCGGCCATGATCGGCGCTATGCCATCGATGCCACCAAGATAAAGGCGGACCTCGGCTGGTATCCGGAGACTCCTTTTGAACAGGGCATCGTAAAGACCATCGACTGGTACCTCGAAAATGAGGAATGGATGATCCGGGTGACATCCGGCGCTTACCAGAGCTACTATGCCGAGATGTACAGGAACCGGCAGTGAGGGACGCGCGAATGAAGGTATTTGTAACCGGCGTCGGCGGACAGCTGGGGCACGACGTCGTCAACGCGCTTTGCGCACGCGGCCACGAGGCCGTGGGATCGGATATTCAACCGGTGTATTCGGGCATTCAGGATGGAAGCGCCGTGACAGCCGCCGCGTATATCCGCCTGGATATTACCGATCAGGCGGCGGTCAGGGAGACGGTGGAGAAGCTGCGCCCGGACGTCATCATTCACTGCGCGGCGTGGACGACCGTCGACGCGGCGGAGGAAGAGGAAAATCGGGGAAAGGTCGACGCCATCAATCATCTGGGCACCCGTTATATCGCGGAAGCGGCCAAGACTGTGGACGCGAAGATGGTCTATATCAGCACCGACTATGTGTTCGACGGACGCGGCGAACGCCCCTGGGAGCCGGATGACCAGTGCTATGCGCCGCTGAACGTGTATGGGCAGAGCAAGCTGGACGGGGAACTGGCGGTCAGCAGGACCCTGGAGAAGTATTTTATCGTCCGCATCGCCTGGGTGTTCGGCCTCAACGGAAAGAACTTCATCAGGACGATGATCAACGTTGGGAAGAGCCACGACACGGTAAGGGTCGTGAGCGATCAAATCGGCACGCCGACCTACACGTTGGATCTTGCCCGCCTGCTCGCGGACATGATTGAAACGGAGAAGTATGGCCGCTATCACGCGACCAACGAGGGCGGATACATCAGCTGGTATGACTTTTGCGTGGAGATTTACAGACAGTATGGGCTCGCCACAAAGGTCATTCCCGTGACCACGGAGGCGTACGGCCAGAGCAAGGCGGCACGGCCCTTCAACAGCCGATTGAGCAAGGAAAAGCTGATTTCTGCCGGCTTCAAACCCTTGCCGACCTGGCAGGATGCGATCAGAAGATATTTGGCGGAGGCGAAGCTTTGATGGCGTTCACATTCAAAAGGACAAAACTGCCGGGCGTGATGATCATTGAGCCCCAGGTGTTTGGCGACAGCCGGGGCTACTTTATGGAAACCTACAAAAAACAGCTCTTCGCACAGGCCGGGATCGACAGGGAGTTCGTCCAGGACAACGAATCCTCCAGCGGCAAGGGCGTTCTCCGTGGCCTCCATTTCCAGAGGGAGCATACCCAGGGGAAACTCGTGCGGGTCACCCGGGGCGAGGTATTCGATGTGGCGGTGGATGTGCGGCCCGGGTCTGACACCTATGGCCAGTGGGTGGGCGTGACGCTCTCCGGGGAAAAGAAAAACATGCTGTACATCCCGGAAGGCTTTGCCCATGGGTTCCTGGTCCTTTCCGATATGGCTGAATTCGTCTACAAGTGCACGGATGTCTATGACCCGGCGTCGGAGGGCGGCATACCGTGGAACGATCCGACGATCGCCGTGGATTGGCCGAAGCTCGACACGCCCTACAGAACGAGCGAAAAGGATGAAAAACACGCGCCGTTTGCCGCGCAGGATTTTACCTGGGCGAAGAAGTGGCTGTGAGGTATAATTACGGAGGAATACAAAATGAAGGGCATCATTCTCGCGGGCGGCTCCGGGACGCGGCTCTATCCGCTGACCAAGGTGACGAGCAAGCAGCTCCTTCCTATCTATGACAAGCCGATGATCTATTATCCGCTGTCAACGCTGATGCTGGCGGGCATACGGGAAATCCTGATCATCAGCACGCCGACGGATACCCCACGATTTGAAGCGCTGCTGGGCGACGGCAGTCAGTTCGGCATTTCCCTGGCGTACAAGGTACAGCCGAGTCCCGACGGCCTCGCGCAGGCGTTCCTGCTGGGCGAGGAATTCCTCGGCGGCGAGGCTGGCGCGATGGTACTCGGCGACAATATCTTTTACGGCAATGGCTTTGGAACGCTGCTTCGAACGGCCGTGAGGGACGCAGAGGAGCACGGCAAGGCGACTGTGTTCGGTTATTACGTTTCCGATCCGGAGCGCTTCGGCGTGATCACCTTTGATGAGACGGGCAGGGCAACCAGCATCGAGGAAAAGCCGAGCAAACCGATGAGCAACTATGCTGTGACGGGCCTTTATTTCTATCCCGCGGGCGTCTCCGCCCGGGCCAGACAGGTGAAGCCGTCTGCGCGCGGGGAACTGGAAATCACCACGTTGAACGAGATGTATTTAAACGAGGGTTTGCTGCACGTCCAGCTGCTGGGCCGGGGTTTTGCCTGGTTCGACACGGGGACGATGACCAGCCTGCTGCAGGCCGCGAACTTCGTGGAGACCGTTCAAAGCCGGCAGGGCATCGTAATCTCCGCCCCGGAGGAGATCGCCTTTATCAACGGCTTCATCGACAGGGAGAAACTGGCGGAAAGCGTGAAGGCTTACGAAAAGAGCTCCTATGGCGAACATTTGAAGGCGGTGCTGGAAGACAAGGTGCGGTATTGATCGGGGCTGCTGGCAATGACCCGGGCCAGGCCGGCGGGACAAGCGTTGATGACTTGGACAACATTTTGCAGCTTGACAACGCGGGGAAAAAGCGGTATTATATCCATGGGTTAGACAAAACTAATGCTGCGCGGAAGCCGAGGCCGAGGCGCAGCGTTCTTTGACCATGAAGTTAGCTGAGTCTAATCTTGACACGCCACTTCAAAGGGAGGATGTATACCATGAAGCGAATCCTTGTGTTTCTTTTGATGCTGTGCCTGCTGTCCATTTCGGCGGCGGGTCTGGCGGAGGCCGCTCCTGAAGGGGATAACGGCGTGTTTCCGGCGATCGCGGGCGAGGCGGGCACGACCTACGTCAGCCTGTTCGACGTGATCCTGGCCGACGAATACGCACCCCTCTGGCACGACTTCATCGCGCCGGTGACGGGCGATGGCGCGGCGGATGCCGCCGTGACCGGCCTGCAGGGCTCCATCAGCGGCCAGCTGTACGGCGAGGACGCCATCGCGGCCTTCGCGGATAACCCTGAGCACATTGCCTTTGACTGCTTCTTCATCAACGGCGTCGAGGCCTTCACGTTTGAGGGCAGCGACGTTACCGTGAAGCTGACCGACGGCACCACCGAGACCCACACCTATGCGTACCTGGGCCAGTACAACGTGGGCGACGGCGAGACCATGAATTACCAGGGCCAGGAGATCAGCGTGGCTTTCCCCTGCGATGTCTACAAGAGCACCGACGAGGCGGGCGAGTTCAACTACTTCTTCCTGCGGGACGACACCATGGCGTCCACCTATCACACCGAGTTCCGCTATGGCAGGGACCTGGAGGCGCTGCAGGGTTACTTTGTGGGCCCTTACGCCTACTGGCTGGCGGCGGGCATCGACGCAAACGCCGACGCCGATACGATCAAAAACGTGATCGAGCTCTTCTGTCTGGAGAACATGAGCTATACCGCCCATACCGAGGAGGCGCTCGCCCAGCTGGACGCGCTGGGCTTCGTGGGCACCTGGCAGGCGGACCTCGCCGCGCTGGGCAATGAATACGCGGGCGTCGACCTGTCGATGACCATCGACGAACAGGGCCACGGCGTCACCTTGATGAACGGCCAGCAGACCGCCGATTTTGAGGCTTTTGCCTCCGATACCGGCGAGGCCGGCGACGGCGAGGGCCTGTATGTGGCCTACAGCAACATAGACTTTGACGCCGAGTCCGCGCTCTACATCATGGGTGAAAACGAGGACGGCCAGGCCGTGCTGACGCTGGTCTCCGACGAGGGCGCGCTCAGCTGGGTCAGGCAGGACGGCGAAGCGTCGGCTGTGACCGCCGAAGCCATTGAGATTGACAGCGCCGAAGCGCTGGCCGCCATCAACGAAAACCTGTCCGGCAGCTATATGCTGACCGCCGACATCGATCTGGCGGGCATCGACTGGACGCCCATCGGCGCCTATGCCCCCTCCGGCGAAAGCGCGGAAGAGCAGGAGACCCCCGCCGCTGATGCCGCCTTCACCGGCACCTTTGACGGTCAGGGCCACACCATCTCCAACCTGACCATCAACAAGCCCGAAGCGTGGGCGCAAGGCCTGTTTGGCTGTATTGCCAACGCGAACGTGGGCAACTTCACCGTGGAGAATGCCGCTGTGGACGGTACCATCATGGTCTCCGACGTGGTGGGCTACGCCTTCAGTTCCAATGTGCACGACGTGACCCTGGTGAACGGCAAAGTCACCGCTCATGCCAGCGAGATGAGCGCAGAGGGCATGTATGGCGGCATCGTCGGCGCGGGCATGGGCTCCGTGATTGCGGGCTGCTCCGCGCAGGCGGACATCGTGCTTCCCGACAACAACGCCAACGCGGGCATCGTGGGCGGCGGCCTGGAGATGACGAGCGTCATCGGCTGCACCGCTGCCGGCACGGTCAGCGCAGGCAACAACTGCTACGGCCTCGGCGGCGTCTCCGGCTGCGGCTTTGGCGCGGAAGAATTCACCGGCAACACCGCCGATGGCGTGACCATCACCGCTGGCGACAACTGCTCCTGGATCGGCGGCATCACCGGATACGCCGGCGGTTTTGAGGCCGAGGAAGCGGGCATTCCCGTGACGGCGGTATCCGGCTGCGCCGCGAAGGGCGTCGCCATCGTGACCGGTGAGAACGCCGAGGGCGTCTCCGCCATTGTCGGCGCCGGCTTCTTCAATGAGGCCGCGGCCCAGGCCATGGGCGCGCCCTTTGACCAACCCACCGTGTTCAACCTCACAGATTGCACCGCCGAGGGCGTCACCCTCAACGGCGAAGCGATTGAATAACGGGTAATACCTTCTCTGCGTGAACGCGGCGCGGATGCCGCGCCACTGAACGCAAAAATGGTTCATGGCGGAAGAGGCTGTCTCAACAGCTTTCCGCCATGAACCGCTTTTTGGGTTTGTTTTATTCCGTGAGCCTGTCGAACGGCGTTTCAGAGCCGCTCTCTGTCTGCCGCCAGACCAGCCGATCTCCGTCCACGAGGGCGAACGAAGCGCCTCCGGCCGTGTTGAAATCGTCGATTTCGGAGGTGCCGTCCTCCTCGCGGGTGATGACCCTGAGGGGGGAGAGGCTCACCGATTTCATGCCATGGCTGTCCGGGTCGTACAGGCAAGTGTACGTCCACCGGTACGTGGTGTCGGCGTCGATGGGGACGGTGACGGTGAACATGTAGCAGCTGCCGTGGTCCTCCACCCGCAGTTCGGCGGTCTCGGCCGACCATCGGCCCACAAAGGCCAGGCCTTCCGCCCGCTCCCCGGCATCGGCGTCGCTCAGCCTTTTCAGCGTGATCGGATCGTCCAACGCGTCGTCGTTGAAAACCAGACCGCCGTCCGAGAACTTGAAGTCGGCATAGCTCAGATCGCCGATCGACCAGTCCAGCTCCTCCACGCGTTCCGAAAGCCAGTCGTAGTGCTCGCGGGTGCGCGTAATGCCGGCGCATTCCAGGCTGGCGGCCTTCTCGTCGTACCAGCAGGTGTGGTAGTCCCAGATGGTCGCGTTATCGTCTTTTTCCGTGAATACGGCCCAGCTGTGGGGCTCCCCGTCCTCAAACCATATCTCGACGGCGACGCCGTCCGCCACCCAGATGCCGCGATAGTCTTCCGCCGTTTCGGCGTGAGCGCTGGCACAGCACGCGAAGCCGCCCAACAGCAGCAGGGCGAGGGCGACAAACAGGATCACGCGTTTTTTCATATTGCCACTTCCTTTGACTTGTTCGAACGATTGTCGGCGTCATTGCCTACGGCAGCCGCCGACCCGGCCAACCGCCCTTTGGGCCGGTTGCCTAGAGCGTGTTTCTAAATTCCCCAAGATGCATTTTCGGCGCCTTGAACTGCATTTCTGCGTTGGTTTCCCTTGACTTAGCGCCACTAAGCCTGCGGAAAACCGCCTTGAAATGCAGCCCAATCCACTCGAAACTGCACATGTCTCATTTTAGAAACACACTCTAATCATTATACCACACAATCTGCCCAAAGTCGACCCGGAGTGTATTCCATGGTCAGGGCTGCGCTGTGCGGTGGGACGGGTGCTGTCAACAACGACCGGCGCGCGGCCCGGGAGGAGAATGGGTAATTAATTGTTTGTCAATTACGATAGCTTAAGCGTTTTCGCGCCTTTTGGTGGATAAACAGTGGACATCATATGTTAAAATATACAATGTATACGATCTATGCCTGCGTTTTCGGGCGGATCGAACAAACCGAGGCGGCTTGTATAAATGAACGGTATTCTGATTAAAACGCGGCGATTCTAGAGCGTGTTTCTAAATTCCCCAAGATGCATTTTCGGCGCCTTGAACTGCATTTCTGCGTTGGTTTCCCTTGACTTGCATCCACGGGCCTGCCGGCCCCATCTCGCTGAAAACAGTCCGCTGGACTGTTTTCCGGGCGCTCGATGCCACTAAGCCTGCGGAAAACCGCCTTGAAATGCAGCCCAATCCACTCGAAACTGCACATGTCTCATTTTAGAAACACACTCTAAAGCCCGCCGCCGGACAGGGCGGGCCGGGGCGACAATTTGGAGCCGCAGGAGGACATTTTGACCGGGAGCCCTTGCGCTTCGGCAATGACAGGGATATGATATACCCGTACCGCTGAAAACCAACGGCACTTGACGAGTGGATGAGGGAAGGAGCTTTGAACATGAACGACAAGCCGATGCTCGAGATCCGGCACTATTCCAAGTCCTACGGGGCGGACAGGAAAGCCGTGGACGACGTGAACCTCACCGTCATGGGCGGCGACATCTACGGCTTTATCGGCCACAACGGCGCGGGCAAGTCCACGACGATTCGCGCCGTGGTCGGCGTGCTGGACTTTACTGACGGGGAGATTTACATCGACGGCCATTCCGTCAAGGACGAGCCGATCGCCTGCAAGCGTGTGACCGCCTACATTCCTGACAACCCCGACCTGTACGAAAACCTCACCGGGATACAGTATCTGAACTTCGTGGCGGACGTGTTTGGCATCGATGCGGCGGAGCGGGAGAAGAGCATCCGCAGGTACGCCGACCTGTTTGAAATCACCAGGGATCTGGGCGACCTCATCGGCGCCTATTCCCACGGCATGAAGCAGAAGCTGGCCATCATATCGGCGCTGATCCACAACCCCCGGCTGCTGGTGCTGGACGAGCCCTTCGTGGGTCTGGACCCGAAGGCGACCTTCACGCTGAAGGAGATCATGCACGATATGTGCCAGCGGGGCACGGCCATATTCTTCTCCACCCACGTGCTGGACGTGGCCGAAAAGCTGTGCAACAAGGTGGCCATCATCAAGCACGGCAGGATCATTGCCGCCGGCACCATGGAGGAGCTCACCGAGGGACACTCGCTGGAAGAAGCTTTTTTGGAGGCGGACAGCGATGAATAAAGGCATCGTATTGCTCAGAACGCTGCTCCTGTCCACCAGCGCGTGGAACATACGCAAGTATTCGAAGGATAAAAAGAAGCGCAGCCGCGTCATCGGCAATGCCGTGGGCGTGGTGCTGCTGTACGCGATGCTGATGGCCTTCAGCATTGCCGTCTGCATCGGCTATGGAAAGATGGGCATGATCCAGGCCGCGCCGGTGATGTGCGCGCTGGTGATCAGCGCCCTGGCCTTCGTGTTCACGCTGTTCAAGACGAACGGCTATCTGTTCAACTTCAAGGAATACGACATGCTGATGTCGCTGCCCTTCAAGGCGCAGACCGTCGCGGGCTGCAAATTCCTTTACATGTACGTCAAGAGCCTGGCCTGGTATTTGAGCATATCGCTGGCCATGATGGCGGGGTACGGCTACTTTGCCCATCCCTCCGTGGCGATTTACCCCCTGTGGCTGGTGCTGTCGCTGCTCTTGCCGGTGATCCCGATGCTGATTGCGTCGTTCCTGGGCTTTCTGATCGCCCGGGTCAGCGCCGGATTTCGCAGGACCAACATCATCCAGACCGTGCTCACGATGCTGATGGTGCTGTTCAGCTTTTCCCTGCGCTTCATCCTGGAGGACCTCTTCCGAAACAACAAGGTGCAGGCCGCGCTGGAGACAGCCTCGCAGGTGACCGGCAGCGCGGCGAGCGTCTATCTGCCCGCCAGGTGGTTCGCCGACGCGGTCACGAAGGGCAGCGTCTCCTCGGCGCTGCTGCTGGCGGGCGTCAGCGTGCTGCTGTTCGGCGTGGTGTTCACCCTGGTGGGCCGGTCCTACCGGAGCATCAATTCGGCGCTGAAATCCCACGCGACGGCGCGAAAGTTCAAGATGTCCGCCCAGCGCCAGCACGGCGTGGTGCGGGCCATCGCCTTCAAGGAATTCAAGCGGATGACCGGTTCCACCGCGTATCTGGTCAATGCCGGCATAGGCGTGATCCTGGCCGCGCTGGTCGGCCTCATCACGCTGGTCGTCGGCCCGGACAGGATCATCCGGCTTGTGGTCCATGATGCCCCCGTGGACGTCGTCATGCTTCACCCCGCGATACCGTATATCGTGTATTTCTTCATCGGCATGATCGCCACCACGGCCTGTTCGCCTTCGCTGGAGGGCAAGAATTATTGGATCCTGCAGAGCCTGCCGATTGAGAAAAAGACCGTGTACCAGGGCAAGATGCTGTTCAACATGGCGCTGACGGTGCCGTTCATGGTCTTTTCCACCCTTTGCCTGTGCATCGCCGGGAAGGTGCCCGCGCTGGATACGGCGCTGTACCTGCTGCTGGGCCTGACGCTGTGCGCCTTTTCCACGGCCTGGGGCTGCGTGTGCGGTATCCGCCACATGAAGCTGGACTGGGAGAACGAGGTCGAGGTCATCAAGCAGGGCGCGGCGGTGGCCATCTATATGCTGCCCAACATGTTCGTGGTGATCGGCCTGACCGTGCTGGCGGTGGTGCTGGGCCTGCGCATGGACCGCAGGCTGCTGGCCCTCGCCGCCACGCTGATCGCCGCTGCCCTGGCCGCCTTGAGCTATTGGCGGGTCATGGCGCTGGCAAAGCGCAAGTGATGGCCATACGACTGCGTCGTTTAGCGGGTAAATCAAACGGGAGGCGTCTATGAGGGAATGGATCGACCTGCGCGACCGGCCGGAGCTGCTGGAGCGCGCGGCGGAGTGGTTCCACGAAAAGTGGGGCGTGCCGAAGGAGGCCTACCTGGAGCGCATGGCGGCCTGCCTGCGCGGGGACACGGCCTATGGCTGGTACCTTTGTCTGGACGGCGGGCGGATCATCGGCGGGCTGGGCGTCATCGAAAACGACTTTCACGACCGAAAGGATCTCGCGCCGAACGTATGCGCCGTCTATACGGAGCCGGTGGAGGATATGCGCCAGCGGGGCGTGTCGCCGCTGTACCTGGTCACCAACCACGTGGGGTTTTACGAGCGCTGCGGCTGGGAATTCCTGTGCATGGTTCACTGCGACGGCGAGACGGAGCCCGCGCGTATGTACGTGCACCGATAGGCGAGAGAAACAAGAGGCTGTCTCAAAACATTCGTTTTGAGACAGCCTCTTTTCCTTCGCGTGGTTTACCGCCGGGGCCCGAGATATTTCAGGCAAAGCATGGTGATATCATCGAACTGCTCCGCGCCGGCGACGAAGGCGTTGATGCTCTCCATCACGTTGCGCAGCACGCCCTCGGGGTTGGCTCCCGGCTCGCGGTTCAGGGCCTCGAGCATGCGGTCCATGCCGAACAGCTCGTTTTCGGCATTGGTGGCCTCGGCCACGCCGTCGGTATAGACGAACAGGCTGTCGCCGGGGTTCAACTCAAAGCTGTGCTCCTTGTAGGGGATGCCCTCCATGGTGGCCACGGCGGGGGAGTGTCGATAGGTGACCAACTCGTACTGGCCGCCAGCACGCCGGATGGTGGGATGCTCGTGGCCGGCGTTGGCCGCGATGCCCTTGCCGGTGGAGATCTCCAGCACGGCCACCCAGACGGTGACGAACAGTTCCGCGTCGTTGCTCTCGCACAGCTGGTCGTTCACGTTCTCCAGCGCTTCGCCGGGAGTCTCGCCGTTTTGCAGGTGGGACTTGATCAGCACCCGGGAGATCATCATAAACAGCGCCGCGGGCACGCCCTTGCCGGACACGTCCGCCATCACCAGGCCGATGTGGTCGTCGTCCACCAGGAAGAAGTCGTAGAAGTCGCCGCCCACTTCCTTGGCCGGGGACATGCTGGCGTATACGTCAAACTCCGGCCGGTTCGGGAAGGCGGGGAACAGCCGGGGCAGCTGGCTGGCCTGGATGTCCGTGGCCATGTTCAGCTCCGCGCCGATGCGCTCCTTCTCGGCGGTGACGCGCTGCACCTGGTCCACGTATTGCAGCGTCCGGGCCGACAGCGTGGCGAAGGAATCCGCCAGCACCTCGATCTCGTCTCCGGTCCGGTAGGCGTCCTCCATGAAGAATTGCAGGTTCTTGCCGCCCAGGTTCTTCACCTGGTCGGTCATAATGCCAAGGGGTTTCACGATGCGCTTGGACAGCACCAGCGCCCCGGTGGTGCCCAGCACCAGGACCACAGCCAGCAGCACGAATATGGTGTTTTTGGCGTGGCCCAGGCCGCTGTTGAAGTCCGCCTGCGCGCCCTTGAGAATGCCGTCGTACTGCTGTTCCAGCATGGCCGTCGGCTGCTGGGCGGTCTCCTGGCTCACGGCGGAGATCACCGTCCAGCCCACGGCCTCGATGGGCGCGCCGACCATGTAATAGTCCTGCCCGTCCAGCGAAACGGAGGTCACGTCGGTGACGCCCTTCAGCGCGCTGCCGACAAACGCGGAGAGCGTTTCTTCCTCCGATTCGCGCAAATCCAGCGCCTGAGAGGGCTCGCGCACCCGCAGCATGCCAGTCAAGTACTCGATGCCGCTGACCGGTTTGGTGGATGCTGCCGAAGAGATCAAGA